>JABWAY010000448.1 GCA_013360825.1 Candidatus Brocadiia bacterium
GAGGCCGGACTCCCCGGGCGCCCCGGGGCGGGCCGACCCTGCGCCCGACACGTGCCAGGCCGCCGTCGCGGCCAGCCCCCCGATGAACAGAGAGGCCGCCAGCCGCCCCGCGGGGCCGCCGGACGGCCGCTCCATCCATGTTCTGATCCCCGCCATGAACCCTGAAAACGTTCCGCCCCGCCCGCGGTTCGGACGATCTTCCGCAAAAAAGAACGGCGGGGTCCCGGAGGACCCCGCCGGCTCGCCACTCCGTCAGGCTACCGCTTCCCGCCGAACGCGCTCGCATACCGGTAGTACACCTCGAGCGTCAGCACGTTGAGCGCGGTCGAGTACACCCGCCCGCCCTCGAACCCCCACCGGTCCACGTCGGCATCCCAGGACCCGTACTGGCACCCGCCCGCCTTCGCCTTCTGGTTCGGGACCAGCGCATTCACCATCGCCGTGTTCCACCCGTTCCAGAACTGGCCCTTCGGCCCGTCCAGCTGGAAGAGCGCCAGCGACCCGTAGTACCAGTAGTAGTAGTCGACTTTCTTGCCGCTGTACTGCGGGAGATCGGCGACCAGAAGACGGGCGCCCCCGACCAGCGCAGGGTCCTTCTCGTTCTTCTCGATGAAGATCCGGCAGAGCATGCCGACCGCGGTCATCGCGTCGTGGTTGTCCCAGTCATCGTTCTTCCCGGGAACGACGACCTTCCCCGTGTTCTTTGCGGTGTACCCCGTCCGGTAGTACTGCTCATCCGTCACCTCGGAAACCCAGTTCTTCGCGCCGTCGTACGAGGAGCGGGAGACCTGAAGGCCGGCCATTTCCGCGGACTTCATCGCCATCACGCACCACCCGGTGACGGACGTGTCGTTGTCGGGCGCGTTCTTGGAGTACCGCCAGGCCTTGTACGGCATCTGCGCCGCGGCGAGGAAGTCGATGCCGCGCTGGGCCGGCTCGCGGAAGAGGCTGGCATTGGTCAGGCCGAAGGCCTCGGTCATCGCCAGCGCCGCGATCGAGTGGTTGTACATGTACTTGTGCCCGCTCCGGCCGCCGAAGCATCCCTCGGCGTCCTGGTGCTCGATCAGCCACTTGCAGGCGCTCTTGACGACGTCCCCGTAGCGGATCTTCTTCCCGGTGACCTCGTCGGTGTACGACTCCTTGGACAGGTGCGTGTACCCCGCGCCGAGGAACGCGAGCAGCGACAGCCCCGTCACCCCCGCGTCGTACTCCTTGTACCCGCTGTGCGTGCAGGTCGTTCCCTTGCACTGGTGATGGAATCCGTCGGCGCTCCACGCGCCGTCCGTCCCCTGGTGCCGCGCGAGCCACCGCAGCCCGTAGGTCACCGCATTCTCCGTCGCCGCCGTCGTTCCCTTCGGAAGCCCGGCCAGCCCGACCTTGCGCATGTTCCGGCTTCCGTCGCTGAACGGATCGCCCCAGCGGCCGCCGGTGCCGGCGCCGCCGCCCACGCCCAGTTCGCGGTGGACGCCGGGCCCACCCTGGCCGCGCCCGAATCCGGTCTCCCCGCCCAGCTCCGCGCCCACGAGATCGCGCGATTCGCCCCTCATCCCGTCGTTGTCGACCAGCGGATCGACATCGGAGGTGTTCTTGTGCCCGTCGATCGCGTCCTCGTAGTTCGGCAGGATCGGTTCGTCATTCTTCTCCGTCGCCACGGGAACGTCCTTCGGGCTCCACCCCGGCGCCGTGTCCACGGTGTCGCGCAGCGGCGGGAGCAGGTCCGGCTTTGCCCGCGGCGGGAGGACCGTGATCTGCGGCGGGTCCAGTTTCTTCACGTCGTCCTGAAAGGTGATCACCGTCATCCCGGCGAGCACGATCAGGTGGAACGCGATCGAGATCAGCCACCACGGCGTGTTCCGGACCTGCTGCTCGACCCAGACGGTCACCCCGCCCGCCACGTCCTCCTGGCCGACCCGCGTTTCGTCCGTCATGGCTCGCCTCCCCCTGAAAGTGAACGGCATGATGTGACATCGTTGAAGTCAGGTGAGCGGGGGGACTGCCGTCGAACCTCTTTTTCCCCGCGTCCGGCGACCGCCTCCGTCGGACCTCTGTCAGAACGGGGGTTCCGAACGGCGGTTCAGGAATCGTCGGAATTTCGGGAAATCGGGCGTGGCATTTGCGGGGCATCGCGGGGCAATCTGCCCCAGCACCGACCGGACCGCCCCCCCACGCCCCTCAACCCCGCCGCGCGCTCCCGCCGGACCCGAGAAGAACCCCCACCGCACCCAACACCACCTCTCCCGCCGCCCGGAAAGCGCCGTCCTCCAGAAGCTCAACCCCGTCCCCCTCCGTGTGAATCCGCCACGTTCCCTTTCCGTATGCAAGAAGGGTCGCGCACGACAGCCCGGCCTCCACGAACGGAACATGGTCCGCCAGGATCCCGACCGCCCGCAGCGGCCGCACCCGATGCCCCGCAGCCACCCCGCCGGCCGCCAGCGCTTCGGGAACGGAAATCCCGCCGCTGCGCCGTCCCCGGCCCGGCAGGACCCGGAGCGCCCCCGG
>JABWAY010000079.1 GCA_013360825.1 Candidatus Brocadiia bacterium
CCGAGGGGCCGAACTGGGCCAGCGCCCAGGCCGGCTCCCCGCTGCGCGAGGTCAGCGCCTCCCTCAGCGCCGCCGCCACCTCCGCCTCGGTCACGCCGGGCTCCAGCCCCCGCACGACCGCCTCGCGCGCCTCGTGGGTCAGGCGGATCGCATGGCGGAGCAGGGCCGTCTCGGCGGGGGACTTCCGGCTCCGCAGCGCGTCCATCACGTCTTCGTCGGGGACGAGGTCCAGCCGCTCGTCCGCCCGCGCCAGCCGCGCACGGGTCACGACATCCGTCGTCCCCTCCAGCAGGACGGTGCGCGCGCGCGTCCGCGGACGGGACAGCCGGTCCGCCACGAGCCGGAAAGGGTTCTCGTGCTCCTCCCAGGTCCGGATTTCCGCGAGCAGGCGGTTTTCCGAGAGCCGGTCGCGCTCGAACGCGGGGCAGATGAGCTCGGGCTGGCCCTCGGCCGGGACGAGCAGCGCGATCAGCCGCTCCGATCGGTGCGCGGGGACCCCCGTGAGGTAGTGGAATCCCGTCCCGGGCAGGCAGAGAAACGCTTCCCCCTCCGCCGCGATGATCCGCTCCTGCAGTTCCTGCAGGCGTTCCGCATAGACGGTTCCCGGGAGCCGGCGGTCGGGCAGCGAGTCTCGTCTCCGGTGTCTGATGTCCGTCAGTATAATCCCGCCTCCTCCCGGGGGAACCAAATGACGCTTCCGCACGTCGACACCGTGCTGTTCGACATGGACGGCACGCTCTCGAGCAGCGAACGGCTCGCGCTCGACGCGGCGGTCGAGGGGCTGGGGCGGTTCTACGCGGGGATCGGCGAGCCGGCCGAGATTCCGGACCGCGGCGTCATCCGCGGGATGATCGGGCTGCCCAGCGCGACGTACTTCGCCCGGCTGGTCCCGGAACGCCTCCGCTTCCGCTGGGAGGAGGTCCGCCGGCACGTGCTCGAACTCGAGATCCGGTTCCTGGCCGAGGGGCGCGGCGGGACGTTCGAGGGGACGGCGGGGACCCTCCGGGCCCTGCGGCGGGGCGGAAAGCGGCTCGGCCTCGTCACCAACGCGGGGCGCGGGTATTTCCGGGCGACCATGGACGCGCTCGGGCTCGACGGGCATTTCGGGATCGCGCTCTGCATCGACGACGCCCCGGGCGGGACCAAGGCGGACCTCGTCCGCCTCGCCGCGGCGGCGCTCGGGACGCGGCGGGGGGCCATCGTCGGGGACAAGTCCTACGACGTGGAAGCGGGGCGCGCCTGCGGGTTCGCGACGGTCGGGTGCACCTGGGGATACGGCTCCGCGGAGGAACTGCGCGGGGCCGACGTCCTCGTCCACGACATCCGGGAGATCCCCGCGCTGTTCGGGGTGGAGCCGTGAGCCGCAACACCGACATCCGGCGCGCAAAGGACGCACTCGCGCGCGGCGACGCCGCGGCCGCGGAGGAAGCGCTGGGAGGCGCCGTCCGGGGCGGCGGGGAGGAGTCGGAAGCGCTGCGCCTGCGCGGCGTCGCGCGCGCGCGGCTCGGGAACTGGGGGGGCGCCGCCGACGACGTGGAACAGGCGCTCAAGGCTGATCCCGGGAGCGCCTCCCCGCTCGAGCGGGAGCACGCCCGCGTCCTCCGTCTCGCCCAGTCGCTCGAGCCCGCCCTCGCGGCGAGGACGGTGCAGGAGTTCGCCTACGAAGCCCTGTCCGCCGCGGTCTCCCTGTCGGTCGGCGGTCGCTCGCTCGGCCTCGACGGCTTCGTGGAGCGCGCCGGGGCGCTCGCCGCCGAGAAGTACGGCGCCTCCCTCCCCGCGGCGATCCAGGAGTACCTCGGCGCACGGATCCCCGGCAGGCTCTACCGGGTCCCCGCGCTCCAGACACTCCCCGCGATGGACGCCTGGGCCCGCTGCGAATGGTGGGCGCTCCACGGCCTCGCCGCGGCGGACGTGGTCCACGAACTCGCGACCGGCACCGACGCGATGGCCGACGCGCCCGACGCCGCGCGGCCCGCCGGGCACCGCGGCGTCGAGCCGCACATCCTGGCGCAGCGCTCCCCGGTCTCCTGGCCGTTCGTGCACCACGCCCTCCTCGTCCTGGCCTACGATCTGGCCGACGAACTCGCGGACGAGCACGACGCCCTCCGCCCGGAACTCCCCGCCATCCGCGATTCCGTCGTGAAGCCGCTCCTGTTCCTCGGGTTCGGGATCGGGCTCGAAGCGCAGGGGGTCTGACCCGGGACGGCTCACTCCTGTTCCTGCTTTCCCGGCGCTCCTTCGCCCATTATCCTGACCCCATGCGCCGACTCCTCCTCGCCGTTCTCGCCGTGTCCTGCGCCCTCCCCGCCCTCGCCGACGAAAAGACGAAGACGCTCTTTCGACGGTGCGCACCCGCGACGGTCTCGATCGAGTGCAAGCCCGCGGCGGACGGGACGACGACGATCGGAAGCGGCGCGATCTTCCACGCCGACGGGCTGCTCCTGACCAATCACCACGTGATCCAGTCCTGCCTCGAGAAGGACCGCGAGATCAACGTCTTTCTCTTCGACGGCCGCCGATTCACCGGCGTCGTGCTCGCGCACACCGAGGAGCTCGATCTCGCTCTCGTGCGGATCAAGGACTCGCCGGGAGGGCTGCCGTCGCTGGAGTGGGGGGATTCCGACTCCCTGGAGGTCGGCGAGGACGTGATCGCCATCGGGAATCCGGACGGGCTGGCCTGGACGCTCTCCACGGGGATCGTGTCCGGGAAGCGGGAGACCTGGCTGCAGACGACGGCGCCGATCAATCCGGGGAACAGCGGGGGCCCGCTCATTTCGCCGGAGGGGAAGATCGTCGGGATCAACACGCTGTCGAAGTACCAGGACCGGAACAACATCGCGTTTTCGCGCTGCTCGAACGTCGCCCGGAAATGGGTCGAGGAGACGCTGGCGGCGGCGACGGCGCCGGTCGCCGGGACGCGGTTCGAGGACGAGGAGCACGGGTTCTCGATCACCCCCCCGGACGGGTGGGTGAGGGTCGACGACAATGCGGACAACCCGGGTCAGCGGGTCGCGTACTCCGGCGACGACTCGGTGCTCCGCGTCTATGCGCTCGGCGGCGTGAAGCCGATCCGGGAACAGCTGTCGGAGCAGGAGACGCTGCTCCGGAACCAGATGTCCACCTACCGGAAGTCGGAGTCGGAGATTCTGACCTTCCGCGGGAAGGAAGACGCCTATGCCCTGACGTACGGGTTCACCTGGGCGGGCAAGGAGTACATTTCGCGCCAGATCACCGTGAACGACCGCACCCTGACCTGGACCCTCCGCTTCACCACGCCGAAGCGCCGGTTCATCGCCCTGCGGCCGCTCTTCGACGAGGTCCTCTACGGGGCGCGCTGGCCTTCCGAGGAATCCGGCCGGGAGACGCCGGAGCGCGCGGTGGAATCCTGGATCCAGTCGATCCGGACGCGCGACGCGGAGGCGTTCCTGAACTGCCTCGACATCCCGCGATGGCTGGACGACGCCTCGGAGGGCCGCTACGGGAAACTCTCCGCCGAGGAGCAGGCGGCGGCGCAGGAGCGGTACCGCAAGGCGGTCGGGGAGATGATGGCGGCGGGGGACCTGGCGGCGCAGGTTGAAAAGGGGGTCCGCATCCTGGCGGCTTCGGTGGAGGGGGACCGGGCGAGGGTGCCGCTGGTGAGCCGTTCGGACGAGGACAAGACCGTGGTCGAGGAGATCACGCTGGTCCGCTCCACCGCCGGATGGCGGATGGTGGCGGTGGGTCCGGCGCGGCCGTATGAAGGCGAAGATCCCGGCGAGGGCGGGCGGCGCGGCCCGAACGTCGAGGCCTACCGGCCGGAGGCGGGGACGTTTGAAGCCCGGGTCCCCTCGGACTGGACCCGTTCCGCCGGCCCGTCCGGCGAGGGCATCATGGTCTACACGTTTCACGAAGTCGCGGAGGGGCCGCCCCCCGCGATGATCGTCGTCGCGACCGGGGACCTCCGTGCGGACGACGGGCGCGACACGCTTCCGGCCGCCGCGCTCGACGCGCTGACGGACGAGGTCGTCGGCGGGGCAAAGGGGACTTACAAGTCGAAGTTCGAGGTCCTCTCGAAAGAAAAGGTGACGTTCGCAGGGGAGGACGCACGCGCGGTCCGGTACATCGGGCGGCAGGACGACTTCAGCCGCGAGGTGGACGCGACGCTGTACGTCGTCTACCGGAACGGCTGGCTCTACGCGGTCACGCTGATCCGGCGGAAAGGCGAGCAGGCGTCCGCGGCGTACACGGCGGTTCTGGAATCGATGACGCTGAAGGGCAGCCGCTGAGCGGGGGGAGGGCGGGATGGAGACCTCGCGCAGCGGGGTTTTCCTGCCGCCGCCCCGCCGCCGTCCGGTCCCGGCCCGCTCAGCGTCCCGTGCGCGGGTCGATCCCGGTTCCGCCGCTCTTCCGGTGCTTCTCGATCGCCTCGACCAGCGCGAGCGTCTCCCGCCAGGACTCCTCATCGGCGAGGCGCAATCTCAGCTGCCGCGAGGTGAAGTTCCCGGTCAGCCTGCCGATCTCGGTGCCGTCCGGGGAGCACCAGATCGCGGCGGGGGTCGTCGGTTCGGACTCGCCGAAGAACACGGGCTTCAGCGCGTCCCAGGCCTCGACATGTTTCTCCACCGGGATGGCGTGACTCCCGAGTTGCCGGAACGGCGAACACTGCGACGGTCGCGGGATGGATCCTGCCCGGCGGCGCGGGGGGCCGCACCCGCCCGCGAACCGGCCGCCGTCCCGAGCCGGGGGAGTGAACCCGCCGGATTGCGCGCCGGCGCGAGCCGCGCGGATCCCGGAAACTCCCCGGATCACAGTGGGACCGGAACCCGACGGATTACCGGCTCTCCCGCGACTTCATCGTCCGCTCGATGTCCAGGCAGAGCTCCGGCCTGTTCAGAAGCGTCGCAGTCCGCCTTCACCGTCCATCAGTGTCAGCTCTTCTTGCCGCCGCCCTTCCCACCCTTCCCCTTCTCGTCATCATCGACGCCATCGTCGTCGTGGCCGGGTTTCGCTCCGTGCCCGCCCTTGCCCTTCCCCGGGTTGTCCTCGTCGTCGTGGTCACCGTTGTTCCCGTGACCTCTGTTCCCCCCCGGCTTCCCGTCCGCAGGCTCGCCTTCCCCGGGGACCCCATCCGGCGGCGGCCCTCCAGGCCCGGGACGCCTGCCGGCCTTCCCCGGAGGCGGGCGTTTCCCCGCCTCGCCCTCCTTCGGCGGCCGGGGCCGTTTCGGTCCTTTTCCGGCGCTCTCGCCTCCGTCCGGAGGCGGCAGCGGCGTGTCGCCGCCGTCCATGTCGGGTCAGCCGGCCTTGTCGCCGTCCTTGGGCGGCGGCCCGGCCTTTCCGTCCTTCCCCGGACCCCGGCGCTCCGGGGCGTCCCCCCGGTCGCCCGGTCCCGCCTTCTCACCCCGTGGCCCTCCGGGCGGCCCGTCCTTGCCCCTCGCGACCGGCTTCCCCGGCCGCCCCTTGGCGCCCCAGGCCCCTCCACCTTTCCCCTCCGCGCCCGACGTTCCGGCGAGGAAGGCCGTCATGACCACCCCGGCGAGGATCTTCGACCACATGGCTTTTCTCCGCTGCAGGCACCAGGACATGATTTCCCGGTTCAGGAACGGAGCGGTGAGGATCCTATTGTGGTTCTTTCGGAATTCCGGCCGGCCGGGACCCTACTTGACCGTAACCCGGCTCTCCGAACTCTTCATCGTCATGTCGATGTCGAGCGTGAGTTCCTGCCCGTTCTGGAGCGTCGCCGTGCGCGTTCCCTTCACGATCATCGCCGCTTCCATTTTTCCGTCGGGACGGCTGCCGTCGACGTCGCTCTCCAGCCCCATCGTCACCTCGAACATGATCGGTTCGTCGAGCTCCAGGGGGCCGAACGCGGTCGCAGCAAGGGACATCTTCCCCTCGACCTTGCTCACCTCGACCCCGTCCCGCGCGGTGACGGAGAGCAGCTTGAACGTGGCTTTGCTCTCCTCGGCATCCATCGACAGCTTGCCGTCATCCGTGAATCCCGCGATCAGCTCCACCAGGTCCGGGGACCAGGTGCCGCCGATGGCGACCGGGGCTTTCGGGGCGCAGACCTCCTCGAAGGGCTTCTTCTCCTCGTCCCTGGAGTGGTGCAGGCCCTTCTGAAGCCCCTCGACGTCCCCCTCCTCCACGGCCCCGCCGTCCTCGTAGGCGTAGCTCCAGGCCTTGCCGTTCTTCGTCGCAATCACGGTCTTCCCCTCGAACCCGTAGGTGGTCTCGCCCTCCTCCTCCCCTCCGGACTGCTCGTTCAGGGCCTTCCCGAAGACCGCCTTGAGCTTCACGGCATCCCCGTCCTTCACCTCGAGAACTTCGGCGGTTCCCTCGAACTGCAGCGTCGAAGAGGTCTCCTGTTCCTGGACGACCTCCTCTCCCATGAGGATCTTCATTTTCATCGTCTGCGCCTCCCGGGAGGCGATCGCGTACTTCTGGCCCACCTTCGCCTTCGTCTTGAGGCTCAGGTCCCAGGTCTTTTCTTCAGCCCGGGCGACCAGCGTGCAGGCGATCAGGAGTGCGGCGGTGGAAAGGAGTCGGCAGGTCATGAGTGTCCTCGAATCGGAAGGGGTTGGAGGGGAGAGTGAACGGCAAATCGGCGCTCCCCGGCAAGTTTTCTCTGCGCGGGTCGGCGGGTTCCCCGGGCCGGGGGCTCTTCCATTTGACACCCCCCCGCGCATTCCGTAGTCTGCCCGCCCCGCATTTCCCGGGGGGAAACGGCATGGCGGACAGGCCCCGGAACTGGAAGGAGTGGTTCGCGAACGCCTTCTCCACCGACGGCGATGCCGGGCCGCTGGACGGGAAGGAGCAGGAGCTGCTGGAGAAGGTGGCGCGGGGGGTGGTTGCGCGGGGGATGACGGCGCCCGCGCTGCTGTTTCTGGAGTCGATGCGGCCGGTTTCGTACCTGAGCGGCCAGACCCTGCTGTTTTTCGGGCCGATGCTGGAGCTGGTGCTGAAACGCGAGGAGGTGGAGCGGGCCTCGCGTCTGCTGGAGAGGCGGGATGTGCTGGAGATGATCGCGGTGCGGATCGAGGCGCTGGAGGCGGAGAAGCGTGGCTGACCGGCCGTTGAACGTGGTGATCGCGACCGACTGCGGGTCGACGACGACGAAGGCGATCCTCATCGAGAAGGTGGGGGACGTCTATCGCCAGACATTCCGCGGCGAGGCGCCGACGACGGTGGAGGCTCCCTTTGAGGACGTGACCAAAGGGGTCCTGAACGCGATCCAGGAGGTGGAGGAGCTCTCCGGGCGGAAGATCCTGGACGGGGAGAAGATCATCACGCCGAACGACGGGAAGGTCGGCGTGGACATCTACGTGTCGACGTCGAGCGCGGGCGGCGGGCTCCAGATGATGGTGGCGGGGGCCGTGGCGGCGATGACGGGGGAGAGCGCCCAGCGGTGCGCGCTGGGGGGCGGGGCGATCGTGATGGACGTGCTGGCCTCGAACGACGGGCGCGCGGGGTACGAGAAGATCGAGCGGATCCGGCAGCTGAGGCCGGACATGATTCTCCTGTCCGGCGGGACGGACGGCGGGACGGTGACGCACGTCGTGGAGATGGGGGAGTACATCGCCGCGGCGGACCCGAAGCCGCGCCTGGGGATCGGGTATCAGCTCCCGGTGATCTACGCCGGAAACAAGGACGCGCGGCCGCGGATCCAGGAGATCCTGGGGAGCCGCTTCGCCCTCGACATCGCCGACAACATCCGGCCGACGCTCGAGCGTGAGAATCTGATGCCCGCGCGGCACCGGATCCACGATCTGTTCCTCGAGCACGTGATGCAGCAGGCGCCGGGGTACAAGAAGCTGATCGCCATGTGCGGGGCGCCGATCATCCCGACGCCGGCGGCGGTGGGCGACATCATCGAGAGGGTCGCGAAGAAGGAGCAGATCAACGTTCTCGGGGTCGACATCGGGGGGGCGACGACGGACGTCTTCTCCGTCTTCCAGAAGGTCTTCAACCGTACGGTGAGCGCCAACCTCGGGATGTCGTACTCGATTTCGAATGTCCTGGCTGAGGCGGGGCTCGAGAACATCCTCCGCTGGGTGCCCATCGAGCTGGACGAGCAGGACCTGCGGAACCGGATCAAGAACAAGATGATCCGCCCCACGACCATTCCCTTCACGGTCGACGAACTCATGATCGAGCAGGCGATCGCGCGCGAGGCGCTGCGCCTCGCCCTCGACCAGCACAAGCTCCTGGCGGTGGGGCTGAAAGGGGTGCAGCAGGAGCGTTCGATCAGCGACGCGTTCGAGCAGAAGGCGAGCGGGCAGTCGCTGATCAACATGATGGACCTGAACCTCGTGATCGGGTCGGGGGGGATCCTGTCGCACGCGCCGCGCCGCGTGCAGTCGATGGTGATGATGACGGATTCCTACCAGCTGGAGGGGATCACGCGCCTCGCGGTGGACTCGATCTTCATGATGCCGCACCTGGGGGTGCTCGCGACCGTGAACGAAAAGGCCGCGACGGACGCGTTCGAGCACGACTGCATGGTTTACCTCGGGACCTGCATCGCCCCGGTCGGGCAGGGAAAGCCGGGGGAGAAATGCCTGGAGATCCGGCTGGCGGGAGACGGGCTGAACTTCAGCGAGTCGATCCCGGTCGGGGAGCTCAAGCTGCTCAAGCTGGAGGTCGGGAAGTCGGCGAAGATGGACGCGACGCCGGCGAAGGGGTTCGACCTGGGCGCGGGGAAGGGGAAGGCGCTGTCGGCGACGATCCACGGCGGCGTCGGCGGGGTGCTGATCGACACGCGCGGGCGGCCGCTGCAGCTCCCGGCGGACCGGAAGGCGCGGGTGGGGCTTCTGAGGAAGTGGTCCCGGGCGCTGGACCTTTACCCGGAGGTGCGCTGATGGCACACGCCTACACGCCGGGGCTGCGGGTGACGCGGTCGGCGCTGATCCGGAAGCGGCGGATCCTGCCGATCAAGGGGACGCTGCTGGTCGCCGAGGGGCAGACGGTGACGGCGACGGACATTGTCGCGCGGGCGGAGATCCCGGGGCGGGTCCACGCGGTCAACATCGTGAACAAGCTGTCGATCGAGGCGGGCGAGACGACGCGGTACATGAAGAAGAAGGCGGGAGACGAGGTCAGGAAGGACGAGACGATCGCGGAGAACAACCCGCTGATCAAGTGGTTCAAGTCGGCGGTGCCGTCGCCGATCGACGGGAAGGTCGAGAGCGTCTCGGACGTGACCGGTCAGGTGCTCCTCCGGGAGCCGCCGAAGCCGCTCAACCTGGCGGCGTATGTCGACGGGACGGTCGTGGAGGTGATTCCCGGGGAGGGGGTCGTGGTCGAGACGCATGCCGCGTTCGCGCAGGGGATTTTCGGGATCGGCGGGGAGACGGTGGGGCATCTCGAGACGATCGTGGCGTCGCCGGACGTGGACCTCAAGCCGGGGGACCTGCGGCCGGAGCACGCGGGGAAGATCCTGATCGGCGGGGCGCACGCGTCGATGCCGGTGATCCGGCGGGCGATCGAGGTGAAGGCGGCGGCGATCGTGATCGGCGGGATCCACGACAAGGACCTGCGCGAGATTCTGGGGAAGGACCTCGGCGTCGCGATCACGGGGACGGAGAACGTCGGCATTACGTTGATCATCACCGAGGGCTTCGGTAGCATCCCGATGGCCCAGAAGACGTTCGAGCTTCTGCAGAGTCTGAAGGGGCGCAAGGCGTCGTGCAGCGGGGCGACGCAGATCCGCGCGGGCGTCATCCGGCCCGAGATCGTGATCCCGACGGACGCGCCGGCCGGAGCGGGGGGGAAGGAAGGGGAGAAGGAAGGCATGAAGCCCGGGGATCCCGTGCGCATCATCCGCGAGCCGATGTTCGGCCGACTGGGGACGATCCAGTCCCTCCCGCCCGATCTCACGAAGATCCCGACGGAGTCGCATGTGCGCGTGCTGGTCGTGCGCTTTTCCGACGGCTCGACGGCGACGGTCCCGCGCACGAACGTGGAGTCGATCGAAAGCTGATGCGTCTCGCCGCCACGCTGCTGATCCTCGCCGCCTGCGCTGCGGCCGCTTCCGCCCAGGAGTCGGGGGCGCTCGCTCCCCCGCTCGACCTCCGGATCGAGGACAGCGGGGAAGACAACGGCGTCGGCATCGACGTGACCTGGCGGCGGATGGAGTACGACGCGAAGGCGACCTACACGGTGCTGGTCGCCCTTGCGAAGGACGGGCCCTGGCACGAGGCGGCGAAAGAGCCCGGGGCGGGCGGCGTGAAGGCCGACGAGCCGCTGCCGTGGTGGGCGTGGAGCAGCGACCTGGACACGCGGCTGATCCGGGTGACGAAGCGCGATTCCCTCGCCGGGCCGCAGCCTCTCCTTCCCGAGGAGAACCCGGCGACGAAGTTCCGGGCGAAGACGCCGGAGTACTGGTGGAAGGTGGTGGTGGCGACCGAGGACGGGCTGCGGTGGGAGTCGCAGCCGGTCCAGGTGACGCCGACGGGGAACTTTTTCGCATGGTCGAAGCTGAACACGTTCCTGTACATGGGAGCGTTCACGGGAATCCTGGTCGTCTACATCGGCGTGGCGCGCAAGCGGACGCTCTGGATCCGCCGGATCGCGGGGCTGGATGCGGTGGACGAGGCGGTCGGCCGCGCGACCGAAATGGGAAAGCCGGTCTACTACATGACCGGGCGCGACACGATCACGACGGTGAGCACCGTGGCCGCGACCCTGATCCTGGGCGAAATCGCCAAGAAGGTGGCGGCCTACGACACGCAGCTCAAGGTCCCGCACACCGACGCGATCGTCATGGCGGTCTGCCAGGAAATCACGCGCGAGGCGTACATCTCGGCCGGGCGCCCCGACGCCTTCCGCGAGGACTCGAACTTCTTCGTCACCGACGACCAGTTCGGATACACGGCGGCGGTGGACGGGATGATGGTCCGCGAGAAGCCGGCGGCCTGCTTCTACATGGGGTATTACTACGCGGAATCCCTCCTCCTCGCCGAAACCGGCGCCTCCACGGGCGCCATCCAGATCGCCGGGACCGACGCCGACGCCCAGCTTCCGTTCTTCTTCACCGCCTGCGACTACACGCTGATCGGCGAGGAGCTGTACGCCGCCGGCGCCTACCTGTCGAAGGAGCCCGTCCTCGTCGGCACGCTCCGCGGACAGGACATCGGCAAGGCCGTCCTGCTCTTCATGATCCTTATCGGCGCCGTCCTCACAACCCTCGGGCAGTGGGGCGGCCTCGGCATGTCCTCGTTCGTGCGCAGCGTCGTCGAGCTGTTCAAGGCCTACTAAATGATCTTCCTCAAGCGCCAGTTCCCGCTGCTCATCTGCTTCGCGATCGGCGTCGCGATGGCGCTGCAGTACTACGTCCCGACGACGCTGGGGCAGAAGCTCGCGAGCCAGACGTCCGACTGGTACATCATCATCACGATTTTCGCCTCGTTCCTCGGGTTCGGGAGCGTGGCGAGCGTGCACTGGCGGAAGGTGAACGCCAGGCGGCCCGGGTGGGGATACAGCGCGCTCGTGTTCGTCGGGATCGTCCTGATGCTAGGCGCCGGAATCATCTCCGAAGGCAAACCCACGACCGAGCGGGCGCACGACGAGCAGGGGACGGAACTGCCCCCGGTGGACGAACGGGACGCGTCCGGGGTGCTCCTCAAACGGACGATCGCGACCGAGCGGATCATCCCCGACCTGGTCTCGAAGGAGATCGTCGAGGAGACCGCCGCCCCGCCGCCGCCGAAGACGTTCAAGGTGCTGGAACTCGTGATCGAGTATGCGCCGGACGGCAGGGTGACGAAGGCCACGGAGACGAAGTACAGCCGGTCGGGGGCGGTGCTGCTGAAACGGGACCGCGATATCTCGAAGGAAGGCGCGCTGCTGCCGCTCGAGGGCGAGCCGACGTCGTTCGGCTGGATGTACCAGAACATGCTGAACCCGCTTCAGTCGACCATGTTCGCGATGCTCGGGTTCTACATCGCGTCGGCGGCGTTCCGGTCGTTCCGGGCGAAGTCGTTCCACTCGGGGCTGCTCCTGGTCACCGCGCTGGTCGTGCTGATCGGCAATGTTCCCTTCACCAACCACATCTGGTCGGAGTGGTTCGGGATTCACCACCTGCGCGGGGTCCGGCTGGAGATGCCGGACATCGTCGGATGGCTGATGAACACGCCGAACACCGCCGCGCGACGCGGCGTCGGCTTCGGCGTCGCGCTCGGCATCATCGCGACGTCGCTCAAGATCATCTTCGGGATCGAGCGGGCGTATCTCGGGGGGGGCGACTAGGCCATGGACGCCTTTTTCCGCCGGATCGTCGCGCTGGACCGCCGCTGGATCTTCCTGGTCCTGCTGGTCACGCTGTTCGCGCCGATCGCCTGCCCGCTCAACCTGAGCGGGCTCAAGGCGTCCCCGGGCGTGAGCGCGATGTACAACCACGTCGAGGGGATGAAGGAAGGGCAGACGATTCTGGTCTCGTTCGACTTCGACCCGGCCTCGGCGCCCGAGCTGGAGCCGATGGCGATCGGCATCATGCGGCACGCCTTCCGCAAGAAGCTGAAGGTCGTGGCGATGGGGCTCTGGGTGACCGGGCTCACGCTCGAGAAGAAGATCGTGGAGGAGGCGGCCGCGGAGGCAAAGGCCGTCTACGGCGTCGACTATGTGAATCTCGGGTGGAAGCCGGGAAGCGTGGCGGTCATCACGGGGATGGGCGAGGACATCTACAGCACCTTCCCGACCGATACCAAGGGGTCCGCGGTGGGGACGATCCCGCTCATGAAGGATCTCCGCCGGCTCAAGGACTTCGACCTGGTGGTGTCGATTGCGGCGGGGACGCCCGGGATCGACACGTGGATTGCCTACGGCGCCGACAAGTACAAGTTCAAAATCGGCGGCGGCACGACCGCCGTTCAGTCGCCTGCCATGGCCGTGTACCTGCAGGCCGGCCAGCTGGTCGGCCTGATTCCGGCCATGCGCGGCGCGGCCGAGTATGAATTCCTGCTCGACCGGCCCGGGACCGGTACGAAGGGAGTGGACGCGATCTCGCTCGGCCACTACCTGATCGTCGCCCTGATCCTCCTGGGAAATCTGGCCTGGTTCGTGACGCGGCGGAATGCCGCGGGGGTGAAGGCATGAGCGAAATCCTCGGGATGTGGGTCGCGGCCGGCATGACCCTGTTCATGTTCTCGTTCCTCTACAAGGACAACCCCTTCTACAAGGTCGGGGAACACCTCTTCGTCGGCGTCACCATCGGGTACACGATCATCACGCTCTGGTATGAGTCGTGGCTGCCGAAGGTCTGGCGCATCGTCCATCCCGAGGCGGAGGCGTGGTTCGAGAACCGGGAGTGGTGGCTGCTCATTTTCCCGGTCCTGCTCGGGGTCATGGTGCTGACGCGGTTCGTCCCGAAATGGGCCTGGATGTCACGCTGGACGTTCGCGTTCATCGTCGGGTACGGCTCCGGGCTGGCGATTCCGGCGACGTTCGCGACCTCGATCCAGAAACAGGCGGTCGGCACCGTCAAGCCGCTCCTGACCCGCTCTCCCGACGCCGAGGGCTCGGCGAAGGCGGCCGACGCGGCCGAGGAGGCCCTGAAGAAGCTCGAGGCGTCCGCCGGCTGGGGCGCCCCGGAGACCCGCGCCGCGCGGGTCGAGGCCGAACAGCTCCGCGCTCTCGCGG
>JABWAY010000080.1 GCA_013360825.1 Candidatus Brocadiia bacterium
CAGAACCGGGGCGGTGCGCCGAACCGGCGGCGGAGCCGCGGTGACCGCGGCGATCGCCACCGCTCCCGGGACGACATGCGGCTGAAACTGATCCGAGCGCCGGCCCAGGGCTTCCAGCACCGAATCGTATTCCCGCCGGTAGCGCCCCATCAGGCGGTCGGCCGCGGCGGGCGGGACGTCGCCGGAGCGGTGCCAGGAGCCGCACTCGGAGAGGAGGATGGAGAAGCGCCGGAGGACGACCTGTCCGGCGTCGAGGGAGAGGCGGCAGTAGGGGCACGCGGTCATGGTGTCGCGGACGGGGGATTCGCAGTAGGCGCAGGCGAAGAGCGGGTTGGCATCGGGGGTCGTCTCGCCGGGCGTGTTGACCATGGTCGCGGCCCTCATTCCTTGTGTGAGTGAGCGTTCACTCACATTATCCGCCGCCGGCCCCCCCCTGTCAAGCCCACCCCACGGAATTTCTTCCCCTACCCCCCACCCCGCGGAAGACTTTCCCGCACCCCGCGCTTACACTGCCCCCCTCCTCCCACCCCCTGAGGCCCTCCGATGCTCCACCTCCTCCTCTCCCTCCTCCTCGACATCGACGCGCGCCTCGATCAGCTCTTCAAGGGCCGCGCCGACCGCCTCACCGGCCAGTTCCACGACCTGATCATCCACGAACTCGGTCACGCCCGCCGGCTCCACCAGGCAACCCGCGAGGGCCGGCTGGACGCCGTCCGCGACGCCGCCCGCGCCGTCAAACCCGAACTGCTCCAGCGCTCCTCAGGCGCCCCCGTCGACCCGGCGACCGTCTGGAAGGAACTCCGCACCGCCCAGGTCGTCGCGTTCGCCGAAACCCACGACCATGTCCGCTGCCATGAAATCCAGCTGGAGGCCCTGGAGAACCTCGACACCGGTAAAGGCGACCTCGCCGTCGGATTCGAAATGTTCCAGCGCCCCGCCCAGCCCGTCCTCGACCAGTGGGTCCGCGGCGAGCTGACCGAGTGGGAATTCCTGGAGAAGGTCAACTGGTACCGCTCCTGGGGGTTCCCCTACCCGCTCTTCCGCCCCATCTTCCTCTACTGCAGGGAACACCGCATCCCGATGATCGCGCTGAATGCCCCCCAGGAAGTGACGCGCAAGGTCGGCCGCACGGGGTTGCGGTCCCTCACAGACGCGGAACGCGCGCTGGTGGCGGAAGACCTCCGGCTCACCGACCGCGCCCACCGCCGTAATTTCGACGAGATCTTCCCCCACCACCCGGGAATCAACCTCGACTTCTACTACGAGGCGTTCTGCGTCTGGGACGAAACGATGGCCGAATCCGCCGCGCGCCACCTCCGCAAGGCCGGCGGACGGATGCTCGTCATCGCCGGAAGCGGACACATCCGCGGCGGCCTCGGCATCCCCGAGCGCATCCGCCGCCGGACGGGCGGCACCTTCCGGATCCTCTACACCCGCGACACCGGATCCGCCGAGGAGAACTTCGACACCCTGCTCGCCCCCGGCGCCGATGTGCTCTGGTGGACGTCGCCGTCCCCGTCCCCCGAACGCCCGCGACTCGGCCTCGCCACCAGCCCGGATCTCGTCGTGACCGTGGTCGCGCCGGGAAGCGCCGCGGAGAAGGCGGGGGTCCGGATCGGGGATGTGCTGAAGCGGGCGGGCCGCCGCGAGCTCACGCAGCCCGAATCGATCCGCCATTTCCTCGAGCTCCGCCGGCGCGAGGAATTCCGACTGGTCGTGGCGCGGGACGGCAGGGACGTGGAGCTCGAGGTGACGGTGCCGCTGAAGTGACGCGGCCGTTGCCGGACCCCGCGCGGCCCCGTACCATGCCCGCATGGGACCGAAACCCTTCGCCTACCTGCTTCTCTACTTCCCCATCGCGCTCGTCACGTCGTTCGTGCTGACGGCCGCGAAGGAAGACTCCCCGCGGGAGATCGTGCGCAAGGGGTTGAAGACGTTCGGGCTGCTCTCGCTTGCGATCCTGGGCGGCGGCGTGCTGGTGTACATGGTCGGCAGCATCGTCTGAGTTCTGCGGGAGCGGAGCGGCTCCCGCCTTCCGCCTGAGCGCCGGCGGGATGGCGCCTGAGGTGCGTCGGCGGCGCCGCGCGGGATTACTTCCGGTCGGCGCGCGCGAGCAGGGCCATCAGGACGATCGTGACGATCATGGCGATCGCGGCCAGGACCCAGCCGGTGGGCGACAGTCGCAGGTCACCTTCCATGAGGCAGGCTCCGGATTGGGAGGGATGAATCGGCGGGAATTGTGGGGTGGGACGGGCGGGGAGTCAAGGTTGCGCGGCCGGGGGAATTCCGTCCGCCGGTCCCGGCCCGGCGTCGACCGTGCCGTCGCCCCGGGTGGCGGGGCGGACGGCGGGCGGGGCGCCGAGGAGGTTCAGCATCAGCACGACATTGAGCAGCCCCGCGGAGCACATGTAGAGCAGGCCGATCTCGTAGTGCTCCATCGGGATGACCCCGCGCGGCGGATTCTTCTCCACCAGCCAGGTCGCCGCCCACGTCAGCCCGCTTCCCCACCGCCCCACGTGATAGAACTGGTTGTCCTCGAAGCGCACGAACCGGAAGTCCGCGAGCAGGTAGCCGAGGGCGTACAGGCCGGAGAGCGAGACGAAGAAGAACAGGGCCTTCCTCGGCTTGCCGAGCAGGAGGTGGCCGAGGCCGGGGAGGATCCAGGCCGCGAGGAACGCGAGCGTCGGATCGCGCCGTTCGGCGTCAGATTCGGAAGTGTTCGCCAAGGTAGACTTTCCGGACGACGGGGTTATCGATGAGTTCCGCGGGGACGCCGTGCGCGAGGATACGGCCCTCGGCGATGATGTAGGCGCGATCGGAGACGGAGAGCGTTTCGCGGACGTTGTGGTCGGTGAGGAGGATGGCGATTCCGCGGACACGGAGGGCCCGGATGATCTTCTGGATCTCCTCGACGGCGAGCGGGTCGACGCCGCTGAACGGTTCGTCGAGCATGAGGAGCCGGGGGTCGGTGATCAGCGCGCGGGCGATCTCCAGGCGCCGTTTTTCGCCTCCGGAGCACCGGCCCGCGAGGTTGGAGCGGATGTGGGTGAGGCCGAACTCCTCGAGCAGGCGATCGCAGCGTTCCCGGCGTTCGGCGGAGCCGAGGGAGAGCGATTCGAGGATGGCGAAGAGGTTGTTTTCGACGGTGAGTTGCTGAAAGACGGACTGTTCCTGGCTGAGGTAACCGATCCCGCGGCGTGCGCGCTGGTAGACGGGGAGACGGGTGATGTCCTGGTCGCGGAAGAACACGGTGCCGGAGTCCGGCCGGATCATGCCGATGGTCATGCGGAAGGTCGTGGTCTTGCCTGCGCCGTTGGCGCCGAGGAGGCCGACGATTTCCCCGGGCTGCATGAAGTAGGAGACGCCGTCGACGACGGTGCGGTTTCCGAACGTTTTGACAAGTTCCTGGACCCGCAGGAGCGCGGATTCAGGAGTTGTTGAAAACGCGGGGAGAGCCGTGGGAGCCTCCTTGGCTTGTGTCACGCGTACCCGATGCAAGGGATTGATGGATAACTACTTATGAGTCGACATGCCGCCCGATTGACTTTCAACGGGTTTCCCACATGAATGTTGAAAACCTGCGGAAAACCCGCCCCCTACTCGAACGCCTCCTCCAGCCAGAGCCTCATCGCCTGCCACGACCGCCGGTCCGCCCGCTCGTCGTACGCCACCCCCTTCGACGGGTCCGACCCCGCCGCCGGGTTCGTGAACGCGTGAACCGCGCCACTGTACTTCACCAGCGACCAGTCCGCCCCCGCGGCATTCATCTCCGCCTCGAACGCCGCCAGCTCCTCCGCCGACACGTGGGGATCCGCCGCACCGTGCAGCACCAGGACGCGCGCCTTCACCGCACCCCGGGCCGTTGGTCCGCCCGCCTTCAGCCCCCCGTGAAAACTCACCACCCCCTTCAGGTCCGCACCGTCCCGCGCAAGCTCCAGCGAGACCGAACCGCCGAAGCAGTACCCGATCGAGGCCAGCCGCGTCGCATCCACTCCGGGAGCCTTCGCCAGAACATCCAGCCCCGCCTTCGCCCGTCTCCGCATCCCCGCACGGTCCTTGTAGAGCGGCATCGCGAGCTTCCCCGCTTCCTCCGCCGTCGTGGCCAGCACCCCCTTCCCGTACATGTCCAGCGCGAACGCGACATATCCCTCGGCCGCGACCTGCTCCGCCCGCTTGCGCGCGTAATCGTTGTGCCCCCACCACTCGTGCACGACCAGAACCCCGGGGCGCGGGCCCGTCGCCGCATCATCCCACGCAAGCCACCCCTCGAGCACGACGTCGCCGTCCCGGTACTCCACGGCGCGCGTTTTCACCTCGGCCTCCGCGAGCAGGGCGAGGCCGAACACGGCGACGACCGTCCACAGTGTGCGCATCGACGACTCCTCAACGGATGACTTTGAACCGGGGAAGCGGCCACCAGACCAGAAGGGCCTTGCCGACGAGTTCCTCGCGGGCGACGAACGGGTGGTGGACGAAATTCCCTGCGCCGTCGTCCTCGACCTCGTCCTCGCGGAAGAAGTGATCGGTGCCGTCGAGGTCCCGGAAACGCTTCCGCCCGTCAGGGAGGTCCCCCCCGGCGGCAGGGTAATGCTCCATCGTGTCCGCGTCTCCGACGATCGTCAGGCCGTTCTTGAGCCGGACGTGGCGCTCTTTCCAGAGGCGGCTGTCCTTGGAATTGCCGACGTTGTCGCCGATCGCGAAGTAGCGGCCCTCGGGCACGGTGAGGAACTCGCGGCCGGAGAAGCAGGTGTCCCCGCTGGCCGTGTAGGCGATGTCCCGCCCGACCTCGACGCCCTCGAACCGGACTGCGCCCTCGCGCGAGCCGAAGGTGAGCTGGAACGCCGGAGGGTTCGGCTCCGGCAGATCCTCGGGGAGCCGGTCGGCGTACTCCCAGGCCAGCGCAGGCCGGCCCGCGATCGTCACGCGCACGGCGCCGTCGAAGTTCGCGACCTCGATCTCGGTCCCGGGCTGGATCGAGCCGACCTCGGCCGGGGCGGGGGCGGGGGAGACCGGCTCGAACGCCCCCTCCCGGTCCCGCTCGTGGCGCACCGAGACGCGGCCGCCCGCGCCGATGACGACGGTGAATCCGCCGAATCCGTCCCCGCGCTGGTTCACGACGACGATCTCCCCCTTTGCCTCGGTGAAACTCGCGGCGAATCTCAGCCGCAGGTCGTACATCCGGTTCCCGGGACCTTTGCCCTTGTACGCCCCGGTGATCGCCCACTGCGAGCGGAACATCGCCTCGCCCTTCGCCGGGCCGGTGTCGAAGATGTTCCCTCCCGGGTAGCACGCCGCCGGCGCGCCGTCCCATCGCTTCTTGCAGTAGTCCGGTCCCGGCGCCCCGTCGGGCCAGACGGGAATCCAGATCCCGGCCTGCTCCCGCGCGGGCTTCCGCGCCAGCCGGAACGGTTCCGACGTTCCCGTGGGACGCACCCAGAGGTCCTCGTGCTCGATCCGCAGGTCGTCCCCGGGCAGGCCGACGATCCGCTTGATGAAGTTACGCGACCGGTCGAGCGGGTACTTGAAGACGCAGACGTCGTACCGGTCCACGCCGCCGAAGATCAGCCCGAGCTTGTCCACCATGATGCGGTCGCCGGTGTGATGCGGAGGCAGGTCTTCCGGCCGCGTGTCCCCGTACAGCGTCGGCTCCATCGACCCCGTCGGGATCTTGAACACCTCGACGCAGAAACAGCGGATGATCAGCGCCATCAGGTAGGCGATCACGATCGCCTCGATGTTGTCCCGCGCCCACGACACCGGGTCGGGCTCCCGCCCCCGCCCCTCCCCTCCCTCCTCCGCCGGCCGCCTCCGGGGCGCCGGCTCCCCGATCCAGGCGACGAGAAAGAGCGCCGCGCTGAACGCGCTGAAAGCCCAGATTTCCACCGCCGGCGCGGCTCCCGCGGAGCGCGCCTTCATGAAAACGATCACCGCGCCGATCAGGTTGAACACCGCGAGGTATCGCGCCGTGGACCACGCCGCCGGCACCCCGCGGTAAATCCCCGCGGGGATCAGCATCGCCAGCAGCAGCAGCACGCCCCCGATCATCCACGCCGCGCCGCCGGGCTCCCCCGGCGTCCGCGCCCGGACGATCAGGAACGTCAGCACCAGGCTGGTCGCGGTCCCGGCGCACGCCGCCCACTTGAGCGACGCCCGCCCTGCACCCCAATCGAGAAGCGGCTTCATCCGGTCAGTCCTTGTCCACCGAGAGCACGGCCAGGAACGCCTTCTGGGGGATCTCCACCGAGCCGACATTCTTCATCTTCTTCTTCCCCTCCTTCTGCTTCTCCAGCAGCTTCCGCTTCCGCGTGATGTCGCCCCCGTAACATTTCGCCGTCACGTTCTTCCCGACCGACTTGATCGTCTCCCGCGCGATCACCCGCCCGCCGATCGCGGCCTGAAGCGCGACCTCGAACAGGTGCCTCGGGATCTCCTTGCGGAGGATCGTCAGCACTTTGCGTCCCTTGTACTCCGCGTGGTCCCGGTGGCAGACGATCGACAGGGCGTCCACCTCCTGCCCGCCCACCAGGATCCGGACGCGCGCCAGGTTGTCGGCACGGTACCCCGTCACCGTGTAGTCCATCGTCCCGTACCCGCGCGTGATCGACTTCATCTTGTCGTAGAAGTCGTAGATGATTTCCGCGAAGGGAATGTCATAGGTGAGCATCACGCGCGTCGGGCTGATGTATTCCTGCGTCACGAACGTCGCCCGGCGCTCCAGGCAGAGCTTCATGCAGTCGCCGATCGAGTCCTTCGGCGTGATCAGCTTCAGGCGCGAAATCGGCTCCCGGAACTCCTCGATCTCCCCGTCGTCCGGCAGCTTCGCGGGATTGTCCACCCGGAGCGTCTCCGGCTGCGCCCCGCGCGCCCTCCGGACGATCTCGTAGGTCACGTTCGGCGCCGTCTGGATCACGTCGACGTCCATGTCCCGCTCCAGGCGCTGCTGCACGATCTCCATGTGGAGCAGCCCGAGGAACCCGCACCGGAACCCGAACCCCAGCGCCTCCGACGTCTCCGGCTCCCACGTGAACCCCGAGTCGTTCAGCGACAGCTTTTCCAGCGCCTTCTTCAGCTCCGTGAAATCCTGGTTGTTCGTCGGATAGACGCCGCAGAACACCATCGGCTTCGGCTCGCGGAAGCCGGGAAGGGCCTCGACGGTCTCCCCCTCCGTCGTCACCGTGTCGCCGACGCGGACGTCCCGGATCTGCTTGATCCCCGCGATGATGTACCCGACCTCCCCCGCATTCAGCTGCCCCGTCGCCAGTCGCTTGGGCGTGAAGACGCCGACCTCCTCGACCCTGTGGGACTGGCCTGTCGAGCGCATGGTGATGGACTGCCCCATCTTGATCGAACCGTCCACGAGGCGGACGTAGATGACGACGCCCCGGTACGAGTCGTAGACCGAGTCGAAGATGAGCGCGCGGAGGGGCCGCCCCGGTTCGGTCTGCGGGGGGGCGACGCGCAGGATCACCTCCCGGATCAGTTCGGGGACGCCGATCCCCGTCTTGGCGCTGACCTGCAGGATCTCGTCCGCCTTCACGCCGAGCGTGTTCACCATCTCCGTCACCGTCTCCTCGATCTGCGCGTTCGGCGAATCCACCTTGTTGATCACCGGGACGATGTCGAGGTTGGCGTCGAGGGCGAGAAGTGTGTTCGCGACGGTCTGGGCCTGGACTCCCTGCGTCGCGTCCACGAGGAGGATCGCCCCCTCGCAGGCCGCGAGGCTCCGCGAGACCTCATAGGTGAAGTCCACGTGCCCCGGCGTGTCGATGAGGTTCAGGTTCCACGTCTTCCCTCCCTCCGCGTGCCGCAGCGCGACCGCCTTCGCCTTGATGGTGATCCCCCGCTCGCGCTCGAGGTCCATCGAGTCGAGAAGCTGGGCCTGCATGTCCCTTCGGGCGATCGCGCCGGTCAGTTCGAGGAGGCGGTCCGCAAGCGTCGATTTCCCGTGGTCGATGTGGGCGATGATGCAGAAGTTCCGAATCGTTTCCAGGCGCATCCAGCGGCTCCGAGGAGGCCGGCGTCGTTCCCGAGCTTGGCGGGGACGACACGCAGGCCTTTTGACACGTTAGGCAGGGCTTCGCGCGCCATGGCGGCACGGATCGGGCGGAACAGTATGTTGCCTGCGCGGGCCACGCCCCCGCCGATGACAACAATTTCGGGATTGAGGATATTCGCGAGATCGGCGACGGCCATGCCGAGCATCTCGGCCATTTCGGACACGACGCGGACCGCGGGGCGTTCCTTCCGGCGCGCCGCGCTGACGATGTCCTTCATGCCCTCAGCCTTCCGACCGGCGGCGCGGTAGCGGCGCAGGATCGCCTGCGCTCCCGCGTAGGCTTCCAGGCAGCCGCGGCGGCGGCAGAACAGGCACCGCTGTCCCCCCGGGCGGACCTTGATGTGACCGATCTCGCCGGCCGCGCCGTCCCGCCCGTGCCAGACCTCCCCGCCGAGGACGATCCCGCCCCCCACGCCGGTCCCCAGCGTCAGCAGCACCAGCGACCCCGCCCCGCGCCCCGCGCCGTACAGATACTCCGCGAGCGCCGCTGCGTTCGCGTCGTTCTCGATGCAGGCGGGCAACCCGGTGGCGCGACGGATCAGCGCGGCCACGTTGACCCCCGCGCTCCCGAGCTTGTTGTCGAAGAGCACGACCCCGCGCTGCGGGTCCACCGGCGTCGGCCACCCGACCCCGACCGCGAAGGCGCGTCCGGCCTTCGCCTGGATGTCGCGCGCGATCCCCGCGACGCACGCGGCAATCGCCTTCGGCCCGCCCCCGGGCGTCGGGACAACACGCTTCTCGCGCATTGTCCCGGTACGCGTCACCGCCGCCGCCTTGATGGCGGTCCCGCCGACGTCGATGCCAAGAACGAGGTCCGAGGACATAAGCCGGTGAGGGTAACGCACTTCCGGCGACTTCGCAACCGTTGGCGCCACCCGCCCGCGCGGGATCGGTGGTAGACTCCGGAACCCCGCGGAGCGACATCATGATCCCATTCCACAAGCCCATCCTCCTCGTCGTTCTGGCCCTGCTTCTCATCTCGGTCGCGGCGTGCCACAAGAAGAAGCACAGCGACAACGATGACGCCGGCGGATTCTCCGACGACGACGACTCCGACCTCGCCCCACAGCCCGTCGCACCCCCGCCGCCGTCGCTCATGTACGGCGCCACCCTCCAGGTCGTCACCGAGTCCGGCACGCCGATCGCGGGAGCCTCGGTCCAGTCCGGGACCTCCACGCAGACGACCGACGCCGGAGGATTCGTCTCGTACTCGGGGCTCTCGGGCCCGGTCGCCCTCGTGGTCTCCCAGCCCGGATTTCTCGATGAGCCGGTCGTGATCGGAAGAGACGACGCCGCCGCGACGGTGATCGTGCCGCTCTGGGCCGAATTCGGCCCGGGCGGGGAGCGCCGGGTCTCCATCCACATGGCCGGGGACGTCATGCTCGGCCGCCGGTACGTCGACCCGAGCGACGACGACACCATCGTGGTCACCCCCGGAAACCCCGCTTCGGCCCGCGCCGTGGTGGAGCACGTCGCCGCGATCTTCGGCGCCGCGACCCTCAGCACGGCGAACATCGAAACCGTCATCGGGACACTCCCCGACTCCGCGGGGTACCCGGGAAAACTGTTCATCATCCAGTCGATCCCGGAGATCACCGAGATGCTCGACGAACTCGGCCTCGACCTCGCCGTGCTCGGCAACAATCACATCCGGGACTGGCTCGAACCCGGGATCGACTCCACGACGGCAATCCTCTCCACCGCCGGGATCCCCTGGGTCGGCGCGGGAGTCGACGCGGCCTCCGCGGGCGTCCCGGCGCTGATCCCGACGACGGGCGGGCTGACCGTCGCCGTCCTGTCCTACTCGAACGTCAATGGCGACAACTCGAACGAGTTCTACCCGCTCGATGCGGACCCGGAACCGGTCCCGATCCCCCCGGGAGATGAGTTCCGATACGAATTCCGCACATGGGGCTTCACCGGCCCGACCGTCTCCATCCCCGTCGCCAGCCGCCGGATCGGCTCCGCCTGGGTGGAGTTCGATGCCGCCACGGTCGGGATCGTCGGGACACCCGAAGAGACCGCCATGTGGGACTCCGCCTCCGCGGTCTACCCCGAGCTCCAGGACTGGGTCGCCCGGAGAGGACATGGCGGCGCGAACTGGTTCCGCTCCTCCGTGATCGGTCCCGACATCGCCGCCGCCCGACTTGCGGGGGCCGACATCGTCATCGTCCAGATCCACTCCGGCCCGAGCAACTACGCGGACTTCAAGTCGGAGGCGCAGGAAAGCGCCTTTCGGGCGGCCATCGACGGCGGCGCGGACATTGCCGTCGGCCATCACCCGCACGTCCTCCACGGCATCGAGATGTACAACGGCCGGCCCATCGTCTACTCATTCGGGAATTTCGTCTTCGATCAGAACATCCTCCCCACGTTCGCGGCGGGGATCCTGCGTGTCGTCTACGAGGAAACGACGCTCCTCGAAACCCGCATGCTCCCGATCACGATTCACCGGTACGTTCCCATGCCGCTGGCCGGGTACTCCGCCCGCGACATCACGCGCATCCTTCACGAGCGGTCCGAGATCGACGCCGCGTCCCGGCGCTATGGTGAGATCGTCGCCGCAACGCTGATTCCCGACGTCCCCGGTGAGGCGCACACCCTCATCTCACACGTCCGGAACTCCGCCAGAATCGGCACGGGCACTCCCCCCTCCTTCACCCAGTCGCTCGACATCGAGGACGACGCCGTCACCCTCCTCGGCGGGATCGCCCTCACCCGCTCCCGCGGGCCGGGTGGATCGACCCTGACCGGCGTCCGGTTCGGCCGCGATCTCTTCCGCTGGGGACATTTCGAGGATGACGCCGCGGATTCCGCCTCGAAGGGCGGTTTCAACTGGCGGTTTCCCGCGGATGAATCCGCCTGGAAGCGCGTCGAGTTCGAGGAGACCGAGGGGTCGTTCCGCTCCGCCTACCTGCACCGCAAGGAAACGAACACGACCCGCACGCGGGTCCGTCCCGTCGCCCGGGTGAACCCGCTCACCAACCGGCTGTTCACCGACGGCGGCGGAATTCCCGTCCCCGCCGACGGGGTCGCATCCTGGTCCGTGGCGATGCGCGCCCGCTACTCCGGCGACGGGCCGATCACGCTCATCCTCGATGTCTCGCACTTCAATTCCAGCGTGCCCAACGAGGAGCCGGAAGCGATCTTCTTCCGGACCGTTGAACTCGAAATCGAGGTCGACAGCGACGACGAGTGGCACGACGTCCTGGTGGACATCCCGGCCGACACGTGGGATCCGGTGGACGGGAAGGAGGCGAATCAGGCGCTGTTCTACATCGCGCTCTATCCGCCGGACGACGGGAAGTCCGAGCTGTTCTTCGACGACCTCCGGTTCCTCGAGTGGCGGGACGCGGCGGCGCTGCCGGATTTCTTCTTCCTCGTGGACGCGATCCGTTCCACGTCGGGCGGGGCGACGGTGACGCTGGAACGCCGCGGCGACTGAGGTCCTCCCGAAACTTCCCGCCGACCGGCGGGTTTTGCCGATAAGGACACCATGCCCGAGACCCCCGAGCCGAGCCGGCGCGACCTTCTCCACTGGACCCTGGCGGCCTGGGGTGCGGGGGCGGTCGCCGGGATCGGCGGGATCCTCGGCGCGTCGGCGGTGCCGCGACCGCAGCCGCCGACCACCGCGCGGATTCCCAAGGCGGACCTGAAGGACGGCTCCGCGACCGCGTCCCTCCGCGGGACCCCGTTCACGCTCCTGATCACCCCGGCGGGCCCCGTCGCGTTCTCCCTCGCCTGCACCCACGCCCGCTGCGTCGTCGCCTGGAACGCCGCTTCGTCCGAATTCCTCTGTCCCTGTCACGGCGGCCGGTTCGACGCCGCCGGCCGCGTCGTCGCGGGGCCGCCCCCTGCGCCGCTCCGTCGGCTCGAGGTCGCGGACGCGGGGGATGCCTGGGAGATTCGAGGGTGAGCGTCGCGAAACGCCTCGGCGACTGGTTTGACCGCCGGACCGGGTGGCGCGGGATGCGTGCGGAGGCCGTCGCGGGCCTTGCGAAGCCGGTGCCTCCGCGGGTCGGCTGGGGTTTCACGCTGGGATCGACGGCGCTTGGGCTGCTCTTTCTCCAGGTCGCGACGGGGGTCGCGCTCGCACTCCACTACCAGCCCACGCCGGAGGCCGCGCATGGCTCGGTCGCGCGGATCATGGACGAGGTGCGTCTGGGCTGGGTGGTCCGCGGCATGCATGTCTGGGGGGCGCACGCGCTGGTGGCGCTGGTCCTGGCGCACGCGGCGAAGGTCTTCGTGACGGGCGGGCACAAGCGCCCGCGCGAGCTGACCTGGATCCTGGGAGCGGGGGTGATGTTCGTGATGCTCGGGCTGGCGTTCACCGGGCACCTCCTTCCGTGGACGGACCAGTCGTACTGGGGCGCCGTCGTCGGCGTGGAGCAGACCCGGATCGTCCCCGTCGTCGGCCCCCCGACGGCGACGCTTCTTCTCGGGGGAGAGACCGTCGCCGCGCCGACCCTGACGCGGTTCTACGTCCTCCACCTCCTGATCCTCCCCGCCATCCTCGCGAAACTTCTGTTCCTCCATCTCTGGCTGGTCCGCCGGCACGGCGTCTCGCCGGCGGAGAGCGCCGACGAGGAAGACGCGCGCGGCCACGCCGCCCTCTGCGCCGGCGGGGAGCCCTATGCGCCGAACCACATGCTCCGCGAAGCCATCGCCGTCGCGGTCGCCGCCGCCGCCGTGCTCACCGCCGCGGCCCTCTGGCCACAGGAACTCGGTCCGCGCGCCGGCGCCTCCACCCCGGAAGGCGTCCGCCCCGAGTGGTACTTCCTCGCCGTCTACCAGTACCTCAAGTACTGGCCGTCCCAGCTGCTCGGCCTTCCCGGCGAAACGATCGGCATCTGCCTCCTCTCCGCCGCCCTCGGCGCGTTCGTCTTCCTCCCGTTCCTCGACCGCTCCCCCGAACGCCGCCCCGCCCGCCGCCGGGTCGCCCTGGTCGCCGGAGCGCTCGCAGTCCTCCTCTGGGGAACGCTCACCGCCCTCGGCGCGGTCTCGGACCGGAGCATCCCCGCGTTCGGGAAGACATGGACGTTCGACACGTGGGGGAGGCCGAGATGAAGCCCCTCCTCGTCCTCGCGGTCGTCGCCTTGGCCGCGCTTCCCGCCCGCACCCAGAACAACGGGTGTATCACCTGCCACGACACGCAGGATGAGCAGCTCGGTCGGAGCGTGCACCCGATGGTGTCCTGCGCCGACTGTCACAACGGGAACGAAGGCGCCGGGGAGATGGCCGACGCGCACGCCGGCGGATTCATCGGCCGTCCGAAGCCGGCGCAGATGGCGGCGATGTGCGGATCCTGCCACCAGGAGGCGGCGAAGGACTGGCTCCGCTCCCCGCATTTCGAGGCGCGGCTGAAGGGCAACCCCGCGGGGGCCTCGTGCACGGACTGCCACGCGCCGGCGGCGGAGCTGACGGCGCACGGGATCGTCCACTCGAACCGCGACGACTCCCCCGCCTCGCGGCTGAACATCCCGCTCGCCTGCGCGCGCTGCCACGGGAACGCGGCGGCGATGGCGGCCTCCGGATC
>JABWAY010000081.1 GCA_013360825.1 Candidatus Brocadiia bacterium
AGCGCTCGCCGCCGCCTCCGCGGGCCGCGTGGCCACGGTCCTCACGTGCCGCGTGGACGACCCCTCCGGCTACGGCCGCATCGTCCGCCGGCCGGACGGCGACCTCGAGCGGATCGTCGAGCACCGCGACGCCACCCCGGAGCAGCGCGCCATTCTCGAGGTCAACTCGGGGGGGTACTGTTTCGAAGCGCCGGCCGTGTTTGACGCGGTGCGTCAACTCAAGCCGGACAATTCCCAGGGGGAGTACTACCTCACCGATGTCCTCCCCCTCCTCATGGCCTCCGGCCGGGTCGGCGCCTTCACGGCCCCGGACCCCGCCGAGGTCCTCGGCGTCAACTCCCGCCGCGACCTCGCCGTCGCCGGCGCCCACATGCGCGCCCGCATCCTCGAACGCCACATGGCCGCCGGCGTCACGTTCACCGCTCCCGACCTGACCTGGGTCGAGTGCGGCGTCGACATCGGCGCCGACACCGTCATCGAACCCTTCACCGTCCTCCGCTCGGGCGTCCGGATCGGGCGGCACTGCGAGGTCGGGCCGTTCTGCCAGCTCCGCGCCGGAACCGTCCTCGAGGATCACGCGGAGGTCGGGAACTTCGTGGAGGTCAAGAAGTCGCGCCTCGGGTCGCACTCCAAGGCCAAGCACCTCAGTTACCTCGGCGACGCCACGATCGGCGCCCGCGTGAACATCGGCGCCGGCACCATCACGGCCAATTACGACGGCGTGAACAAACACCCGACCGTGATCGAGGACGGCGCTTCCACGGGCTCGCACACCGTGCTGGTGGCGCCCTCGACGCTGAAACGGGGAGCGAAGACGGGCGCCGGTGCGGTCGTGACGCGCCGGACCGTGCCGGCGGGGGAGACCTGGGTGGGGGTCCCCGCGAAGGCGCTCGGGAAAGCGCCGGGGAAAGCGTTGACCCCGCCCCGCCGGGGACCGAAACTCAGGCCCCCTGTGAAAAAGAAAAGGAGCGGGCGCGGTGCGTAAGAAAGAATTCCAGATCTTCACAGGCAACTCGAACCGCCGCCTGGCGGAGCGCATCGCGAAATATCTCGAGCTCGAGATGTCGAACGCGGAGGTGAGCCGGTTTCCGGACGGCGAGATCGACGTCAAGATCGGGGACGACGTGCGCGGCGCGGACGTCTTTCTGGTGCAGCCGACGAGCCCGCCGGTGAACGAGAATCTGATGGAGCTCCTGATCATGATCGACGCGCTCCGGCGCGCGTCGGCGGAGCGGATCACGGCCGTCATCCCCTATTTCGGTTATGCGCGGCAGGACCGCAAGGCCGAGGGTCGGGTGCCGATCTCGGCGAAGCTCTGCGCGAACCTGATCACGCGTGCGGGCGCGGACCGGGTGATGACCATGGACCTCCATGCGGCGCAGATCCAGGGGTTCTTCGACATCCCGGTGGACCACCTGTACGCGGCGCCGGTGCTGATCGACTATGTGAGGAAGAAGGAACTCCAGAAGCCCTGCGTCCTCTGCTGCGACGTGGGGGGCGCGAAGATGGCGCGGGCGTATGCCAAGCGGCTGGGGGGCGCGCCGCTGGCGATCATCGACAAGCGGCGGACCGGGCCGAGCGAGACCGAGGTGGCGGAGGTGATCGGGACGGTCGAGGGGCACGACGTGGTGGTGGTGGACGACATGATCTCCACGGGAACCTCGATCGCGGAGGCGGCGCGCGTCGCGCGAGAACGGGGTGCGCGGAGCGTCCGGATGGTGGCGACGCACGCGGTCCTCTGCGGGAAGGCGATGGAAAAGATCGAGGCGTCGAAGGTGGAGGAGCTTGTGATCACCGACTCGGTGCCGATCACGGGCAAGGAGCGGCCGTGGATCAAGACGGTCACGGTGGCGGAGCTTCTGGGGGAGGCGATCCGCCGGATCCACAAGAGCGAGAGCGTGAGCAGCCTCTTCGTCTGACCGCGCGCCTCCGGAAGTCCTTCAGGATCCAGCGGTTGTGTCATGGTTCCGGCCGCCGGCGACCCGCGCCGCCCCGCCCCTTTTTCCCATTGCATCCCCCATCCTCCCCCAGTACACTTCTCCGCCCTTTCCCTCAAAGAACAGTCTGACGGAGCCAAGAGACATGGAAATCCTCGCGCTGGACGCCGCGCCGCGCCCCAAAGTCGGGACGCGTCAGGCGGAGAAGGACCGCAAGAAGGGCCTGATTCCCGCAGTCGTGTACGGCCACAAGGAGGCCTCGACCTCCGTGACCGTCCCCCTCGAGGGGATGCGGAAGATCCTGAAGGCCGGAACCCGGCTGGTGAAGCTGACGCTGGGAGGCAGGCAGGAGCTGACCTACATCATCGGGATCGACCATCACCCGATCACGGACGCGATCCTGCACATCGACTTCGGCAGGACATCGATGACGGAGAAGTTGAGCGTGAAGGTGGCGCTCAAGGTCAAGGGCGTGCCGAAGGTGGTCGTCGCGGGCGAAGGCCAGATGGACGTCCTGATCAGCGAAATCCCGATCCGGTGCCTGCCCGACCGGATCCCGAAGGAGATCGTGACAGACGTGTCGGCTCTCGAGATCGGGACCGGGGTGAGGCTGAAGGATCTTCACCTGCCCGAGGGGGTCGAAATCGACGGCAATGCGGAACTCCTGTCGATCACGGTCCACAAGGCGCACGAGGAACTTGTGGCCACGCCGGAGCAGCTCGCGGCGGCGGCGGCGACGGAGCCCGAGGTCCTCACGGCGAAGAAGGAGGAGGGCGCTGAGGGTGCGGAGGCCGCGGCCGACAAAAAGGGAGGCGGTGAAAAGAAGAAGGAGTAACGCCCGTGAAAGTGGTCGTCGGCCTGGGCAATCCGGGGCGGCGCTACGAGCAGACACGGCACAACCTGGGTTTCATGGTGGTCGAGGAGGTCGCACGGCGCTTCGGCGCGTCGGCGACCGGAGCCGCTCGCGAACAGTTCGAGTCGCTCGTGACCGACGCCACCGTCGGCGGGGAACGGGTCCTTCTGGTCCGCCCGCAGACGTTCATGAACCTCAGTGGCTCCGCCGTCCAGCCGCTCATGGCGTTCTACAAGATCCCGCCCGCGGACCTGCTGGTCATCTGCGACGACCTCAACCTTCCGACGGGCCGGCTGCGCTTCCGCGCAGACGGGTCCGGGGGAGGACATCACGGGCTCGAGGACATCGAACGGCGGCTGGGCACACGGTCGTACGCCCGCCTCCGCATCGGCCTCGGGCTGCCGGCGGGGTTCGACGTGTCGGCGTTCGTCCTGGGACGATTCAGCCCCGGGGAGACGGCGGCGCTCGAACCGGCCATCCGGACGGCGGCGGACGGCGTGGAGGTCTGGGTCGGTCAGGGAGTGCAGGCGGCGATGAACCGCTTTAATGCACCCCCGAAACCCCCGGCCGTGGATCCGAAACCAAAAAAGACAGACCCGAAGACAAAAGAGGAAGACGCATGAAAGGGACCTGGGAGACGATGTTCGTGCTGGAGCCGACGCTGGCCGGCAAGGACTGGAACAAGGTTGTCGAGCACGCCCACGGGCTGATCACGCGCCACAACGGCGAGGTGGTGCAGTCGACGAAGTGGGGGGACCGGAAGCTGGCGTACGAGATCCGCGGCCACAAGCGCGGGTCGTACCTGCTGGTGTATTTCACGGGCCCGACGGACTGCGTGAAGAAGATCGACCGCGAGGCCGAGCTTTCGGACATCGTGGTCCGCCACCAGATCCTGGCCGTCGACCGCGTGCCGCCTCCGGAGGAGGCGCTGCCGCAGCCGCCCGCCGGGACTGAGAAGAAGTAAGCCATGGCGGGAAGCGTCAACAGGGTGATGCTGCTGGGCCGGCTGACCCGGGATCCGGAGCTGCGCTATACGCCGAAAGGCCTGGCGGTGGCGGATCTGGGAGTCGCGCTGAACCGGACCTACACCGATGCGAGCGGTCAGAAGAAGGACGAGACCACGTTCGTGGACGTGACGGTCTGGCAGCGGACGGCGGAGCTGTGCGCGCAGTATCTCAAGAAAGGCCGGCAGGTGTTCCTGGAGGGACGCCTGCAGATGGACCAGTGGGACGCGCAGGACGGGACGAAGAAGTCGAAACTGAAGATCGTCGCGGACAGCGTGACCTTCCTGGACGGCGGACAGCGGGGCGGAGACGCCGAAGGCGGGGAGTCGGAGGGCGGCGGGATGCGCCGCGGAGGCCCGGGGGCCCGTGGCTCCGCGCCCCGCGCTCCCCAGCAGCGTCCGGCACCGGCCCAGCCTCCGTCCGAGGAACCGCCCCAATTCGAAGAACAACCACCCGAAGGCATGGAGGGGGATCAGCCCTTTTAGCTCATGAACAGAACTCCCAGGGACCGTTCCGACCGTGAATCGCGCCGGCCGAGGGAAGACGCCGAAGTCGAGGGCGAAGAAGGCGGCGACGGCGGCAAGAAGAAGTACCGCAAGTTCCGCAAAGACAACCGGTGCCGTTTCTGCCGCGAGAAGGGGAAGATGTCGTCGGTGAACTACAAGGACATCCACATCCTTCAGAAGCTGTGCACGGCGCAGGGAAAACTTTTCAGCCGGAAGCGCAGCGGCAACTGCGCGCGGCACCAGCGCGCGGTGAAGACGGCGGTGAAGCGTGCGCGCTTCCTCGCCCTTCTGCCGTTCATCGGGTAAGGGAGAATCGGACCATGGCGATCAAAGTTCTGCTCTGGCAGACCATCGACAAGCTGGGGAAGCGCGGGGAGCAGGTCTCCGTGGCGGACGGCTACGCGCGGAACTATCTGTTCCCGCGGCGGCTGGCGACACCGGCGACGGAGGGGGCGAGCCGCGAGTTCAAGGCCTCCGCGCGCAAGGCGGAGAAGGTCGAGCAGTCGATGAAGAAGGAGTACAGCGACGTCGCGCGCCGGGTGGGGGAGACCCAGCTCAGCGTGGAGATGCTCGCGAACAACGAAGGCATCCTGTTCGGCAGCGTGACGCCGTCCCTGATCTCGGATTCGCTGAAGCGGATCGGCCTGGACGTCGCGGGGAACTACATCCTGATCGAGGCGCCGATCAAGACGCTGGGGCAGTACACGGTCACGGTGCGGTTCCACCCCGAGGTGCAGTCGAAGCTCAAGCTGTCGGTGGTGCGGAGCGGCGTCGAGCAGGCCGTGGAGGACAAGGACGAGGAGAACCCGTTCGCGAAGGGAATCTCGGTCGACGAGGCGGAGAAGGGCGACCCGAAGATGCGCGGGAAGCGGCCGAAGAAGCAGAAGGGCGGGGAAGGCGGGGACAAGAAGGACGGCGCGAAGGGAGAAGGCGCCGCGAAGGGGGATGGGGCGGCGAAGGCTGCCGCGCCCGCGGAGGGAGATGCGAAGAAGAAGGACGAGGCTCCCGCAAAGGCGAAGTAGCGGTCCGACGTCGACGCGTTCACACCAGGGCCCCGCGAAAGCGGGGCCTTTTTCATGCACCCGCCGGGCGGCGGAGCGACTGCGGCTGTTCTTCCTCACCCCCCGGGGGCGCGACCGCTACAATCACCCCCCCATGGGTGCCGCCGAAGAACGCGTTCCGCCGCAGAATCTCGAAGCCGAGCAGTGCCTTCTCGGCTCGCTGCTCCTCGACTCCACCGCGATGCACGAGGTCGACCAGAAGGTCGACGGGGCGAGTTTCTACATGAAGCGCCACGGGACGCTCTTCACCGCGATCCAGTCGATGACGGACGAGGGGAAGGCGGTCGACGCGGTCCTGCTGCGGGAAGAACTGTCGCGCCAGGGAGTCCTGGAGGAGGTCGGGGGAGCCGACTACCTGCTGTCGCTGGTGAACCTGGTCCCCTCCGCCTCGAACGCGGAGTACTACGCGGACATCGTGCGGGAGAAGGCTCTTCTGCGCGGGTTCATCACCGCCGCAGGGGAGATCCTGCGGAAGGCGTACGATCCCGCGGTTTCGAGCGAGGACCTGTCGACCGTGGCGGAGCAGGAGATTTTCCGGATCAGCCAGGGGCAGACGTCGACCGCGACGCCGATCCACAAGATCCTGGGGCCGGTGTTCAACCGGATCCTGTCGATCCGCGACCGGAGCAAGCGGATTTCGGGCGTGCCGACGGGGTACTACCTGCTCGACGACATGATCAGCGGCATGCAGGGGTCGCAGCTGATCGTGGTGGCGGGGCGGCCGTCGATGGGAAAGACATCCTTCGCGCTCAACATCTGCGAGCATGTCGCGCTGAAGGAGAACCTGCCGGTCCTGCTGTTCTCGCTGGAAATGCAGGGGCAGCAGGTGGCGCAGAACATGATCTGCAGCCATGCCCGGATCGATGCGCATCGGGTGAGGAAGGGGACGGTGACGGAGGACGAGAAGGCGCGGCTGGTGGAGACGGCGACGGGGTTCTCGAGCGCGCCGATCTACATCGACGACTCGAGCGGCCTGACCGTGAACCAGATCCGGTCGCGCGCGCGCCGGGTGCACATGAAGGAGAAGATGGCGCTGATCGTGGTGGACTATCTGCAGCTGATCGAGGTGCGGAGCTCCGAGGCGGGAAGCCGGTTCGACAACCGCCAGACCGAAATCAGCTACATCTCGCGCGCGCTGAAGGCGATGTCGAAGGAGCTGGAGGTTCCGGTCATCGCGCTGTCGCAGCTGAACCGCGAGGTGGAGAAGAGGCAGGACCACCGGCCGATGCTCGCGGACCTGCGGGAGTCCGGGGCGATCGAGCAGGACGCCGACGTCGTGATGCTGCTGCACCGGCCGGGGTACTACAAGGACGCGAAGAACGACGACGAGACGGACGCGATGGTGATCATCGCGAAGCAGCGGAGCGGGCCGGTCGGAGACGTGCCGCTGCGGTGGTTCAAGCAGTGGACGCGCTTCGACAATGCGTCGGTCGTTTCCGAGGAGCACGCGGTCGAGGCCTGACGGAGGACGGATGAGCAGAGGCGCTCCCGAGGAGGTGCTGGCGGAGACGACACACCGGCCGTGGCCGCTTCCCGGCGGCCGGTGGGTGATGACGCAGTCGTGGCTCGACCTCGTCTTTCTCCACTGGCGGATTCCGGCGGTCGCGCTGCGATCCCGGATCCCGGCGCCGCTGGAGATCGACGAACACGACGGCTCGGCATGGATCGGCGTCGTCCCGTTCCGGATGGAGGGGATCCGCCTCCGGGCGCTTCCCCCGATCCCCGGCACCACGGCGTTTCTCGAGCTGAACGTGCGGACGTATGTGAGGCACGAGGGAAAACCCGGGGTCTGGTTCTTCTCGCTGGATGCGGGGAATGCCGTGATGGCGGCGGTGGCGCGGAAGTGGTTCGGGCTGCCGTATCACGCCGCGGAGATGTCGATGCGCGGGAGCGGGGACGGGGGGTTCACGTTTGCGAGCCGGCGGGTGGGTGCGGGCGGGCCGGCGGAGTTCCGGGCTGCGTGGAGGCCGGCAGGAGAGGCGTTCCAGGGGAAGTCCGGGACGCTGGAGCATTTTCTGGCGGAGCGGTACTGCCTGTATGCCCCTTCGCCGCGCGGGGGTCTGGTGCGCGGGGAGATCCATCACGGGGCGTGGCCGCTCCGCCCTGCCGAGGTGGACATCGCGGTGAACTCGATGCTCGCCGCGCTGGAACTCCGGGTCACGGGTCCGCCGGATGCGGCGCATGCGACGCCCGGCGTGGATGCCCTTGTCTGGCCCCCGCACCGGATCGGAACGCCGTGAGCGGGGTCGTGCCGCTGGAGGCGTTGGCCGGGCCGTCCCTGTCCATGGCATGATGGGCGGATGGACTCCCCGACGATTCCCCTCCCGTTCGACCGCCTCCCGGAACCGGAAATGCGCCGCCGCGGCGCCGCCCGGCTGGCGGAAACGCTCCGCCGACGGAGCGTCCGTGACTTCTCGCCGGACCCGGTCCCCCGGGATCTGATCGAAATCGCGATCCGCGCGGCGGCCTCGGCACCCTCCGGCGCAAATCGCCAGCCGTGGGTCTTCGTCGCGGTTTCGAAGGCGGAGGTGAAGCATGAAATCCGCGTCGCCGCGGAGGCGGAGGAGCGTGAGAGTTACGAAGGCGGGCGGATGCCCGGGGACTGGAAGGAAGCGCTGGCGCCGCTGGGGACCGACTGGCACAAGCCGTTTCTGGAGTCCGTCCCCTGGCTGGTCGCGGTCTTTGCGGAGCAGCACGGGGTGAACCCCGACGGCACGATGCGGCGCAACTGGTACGTCGCGGAGAGCGTCGGGATCGCGTGCGGTCTGTTCATCGACGCGCTTCACGGGATGGGGCTCGCCACCCTGACGCACACGCCGAGCCCGATGAAATTCCTGAACCGGATCCTGGGGCGTCCGGCGAATGAGAAACCGTACATCCTGTTCCCGGTGGGGTACCCGGCCCCGGAATGCCGGGTCCCGGACATCCGCCGGAAGCCGGTGGGGGACGTCCTCGTCTGGATTGAGTGAAGGCGGGCCGGGCTACTTTTTCGCCCGCAGCCCGTTCACGAAGATCTCGGAGAACGAATCGGCGAGATCTTCGGGCTTCATCGGCCCGTCCGGGCGGAACCAGGTGATCGACCAGTTGACGGCGCCCAGGATCGCGCGGGTTGCCACGGCCGTGTCGACCGGCCGGAACTCCATCTTCCGGACGCCGTCGGCGATCGTCCGCCTCATCTCCGCCTCGTAGCGGTCGCGCTTGTCGACCAGCTTCCGCCATTTGGCCGGTTCGAACGCGTCCATCTGGATGTGGGCCGCCGTGCCGTGAAGCGCGTCGAGCATCGTCTGCATCTGGGTCTTGATGAGGAGGCGGAGGCGCTGCACCGCCGCTGCGCCGCTTTTCCGGATCCGTTCCGCGTCGGCGATCATGCGGTCGAGCGCCCAGCTCTGGCAGAAGAAGGCGATCTCCTGCTTGTCGCGGAAGTAGTAGTAGAGGCTCCCCTTGGTCATGCCGACGGCGCCCGCGATGTCCTCCGTCGTCGCCGCGGCGTATCCCTTCCTGCGGAACACGGCGGCTGCGGCACGGGCGATGTCCAGACGCTTGCGCGTCGCCCGTTCATCTCTTGAACTTTCTTTCAAAGTTTGAACCCCCGGTTGAGGGGCGAGAGGATACGGAGGCGGGGGAAGCGCGTCAAGGCCGGGGCTGCGGGGAACCCCATGAAGTCCCGGTCAGGCGCAGCCGCACCCGCCGGATTTCGACGTGGCATGCTCCGGCGTCGATCCCTCCTCCCGGGGTCCGTACCGCTTTCCGACCTCGACGCCGACTGGGATCACCGGGACGGGGTTTGCGGAGCGGAGCGTCACGAGTTCCGGGTCGGCGGGATTCAGGACATGCTTCTCATCCAGCCTCCCGAATTCGGCGCCGTACGAATCGAGGTAGGGAGCCCAGTCCGTGACGAGCTGGTGCGCATCGGGGGTTGTCTTCCGGGCGCCGCTGGACTCCACCGCCGCCCGCAGGCGGTCGGGATAGTCGATGATCGGGCAGGGTCGGGCTTCGCGGCCGTCCGACGGGACCGCCGCCCGCATCTTCCGGAAGAAATCGCTCCGCAGGACCTCGCGCAGCGACTTGTCGCGGATGTTGTCGACCGCGTAGTGGATGAACATGCACGGCTCGACGTCGCCGTTCGAGTTGATGTGCACGAACTTCCGCCCGCCCGCCATGCACCCGCCGACCAGCCACGCCTCGTTGATGAAGTCGACCAGGTAGAGAGGGTGCGTCCGCCGGATCTCCGCGCTCCGCTCCCGGACCCAGTAGCGCTGCGACGCCGTCAGCATCAGGTCCTGCGTCTCGACCGGACCCGTCGGCATGAGCGTCATGTACCACCCGTGCCCCGCGCCGGCCGCGATCATCGTCTTCACGAACTCGTCGCTCAGCGCGGCTTCGGCCGTCTTCCGGTTGATCGTGCACGCGAACCCGAAGTACATCCCGCGCTTCCGGCACTCCGCCATCTGGTGCATGACCGTCGCCCACGCACCGGCGCCGCGGCGGTCGTCCGTCTCCGCCTGCAGCCCTTCCACCGAGAAACTCAGCTGCACGTTCCCCCAGGCCGCCATCCGGTCCAGCATCTCCGGCGTGATCCGGGAGCCGTTGGTGTAGACGGTGAACATCAGGTCGGGGAAGCGTTCCATGATCCCCATCAGGTCCCTGCGCAGGAACGGCTCGCCGCCGGTGAAAGCGATGTAGCGGGCGCCGATCGACCGCGCTTCCTCGATGACCCGGACGATGAGCGACTCCGGCAGCTCGGCCTTCCAGTCTTCCCCGTCCGCATAGCAGCCGTAGCAGCGGTAGTTGCAGACGGAGGTCGGGCTGATCATCACCATCGGCGGGGCCGAGAACCCCTCCTCGTCGTAGAACTTCTTCCGGACCTTGTTCCCCTCGATCAGGGCGTTGACGATGAAGTTCCGGACGATCATCCGCCGGGCGTGGGCCGACAGGTTGCGCGAGATTCTCCGCGCGGCCTCCACCCCCGCATGCTTCTCCGCCACGTACTTCTCCACCGCCGCGAGGGCGCCCACGTACCAGGCCGCGGGGCTGAGGCGGGAGAGGAAGCGGCAGATGCGCAGGATGTTGGCGTCGGAGAGGTTGGCCGCCGAGGCCGCGACGGCGTCGACGACGCGTTCGACCGTGTACCGCTTGAGGCTCGCGAACATTTACGGTTTCTCCGTCGCGTGGAGGGCCTTGTCTTCGCGGGCGAAGGCATCCATGACCGGGGCCAGGGTCGTGGTGAGCGTGTCCCCCGACTGGCTTCCGGCGCCTTCCGTCCCGACGATCTCCCGGTAGACCTCCGGAATATCGGTCACGAGGCAGGTCTTCTTCGGGTTCGCCCGGATCCGTTCGTCTTCCCGGACCTTGCCCAGGTACTTCGAGCGCAGCGCCTCCGTGAACGACTTGTCGTGGACGTTGTCCACCGCGAACTGAGTGAAGATGCAGGGTTCGACGCCTCCCTGGCTGTTGATGTGGAGCATCTTGCGCCCCGCGAGGCAGCCTCCCGCCATCCACTCGTCATGGCCGAAGTCGAAGAAGAACAGCGGCTTGGTGCGGCGCGCCTCGGCGAGGCGGTCGCGCATCTGCATTTTCTCGTACGGCCCGAGCATCAGCTGCGGGACGGCGCAGGAGCCGACCGGCATGAGCGGGAAAAACCACCCGAAGATGCAGCCGGCGTCGATCATGGCGTCGAAGAATTCCGGCGTCGCGACCGACTCGTAATTCGCTTTCGAGTACGTCGCGCTGAACGCGACCGGGATTCCCCGCTCCGCCGCCTTCCGCATCGTCCCCGTCGCCACGGCGTAGATGCCGCGGCCGCGCCGCTCGTCCGTGTGCATCTGCAGCCCCTCCACCGACACCGACAGCGCGACGTGCCCGAGTTTCGCCAGGCGGTCGAGCTCGGGTTCGCCGAGCAGGGTCGCGTTCGTGAAGACGTTGAAGTAGACGTCCGGGTGGGCCTCGAACAGATCCCACACCTCCTTCATCAGGAACGGCTCTCCGCCGACGAAATGGACGAGGGGACAGCCGACTTCCTTGGCCTCGCGGACGATGCGGTTCATGACGTCGTACTCGAGCGTGGAGTGGACGTCGTGCCCCTCCGCGTAGCAGCCGTAACACTTGAGGTTGCAGACGGTCGTCGGGCTGAGCAGCAGGGTGGTCGGCGGGCCGAACCCCTCCCGCTCCCAGAACTCGTAGCGGAGGTGGTGGCCGCCCAGGAACGTGTTGTCGATCAGGTTCTCGACCAGCTTCCGGCGGGCGTTCTTCGAGAGCAGGCGCACCGTCCGCCTCGCGGCCTCGACCCCGGGGTGTCCGTCGGTGATGTACCCCTCCATCGCCGTCAGGGCCTTCGTGTACCAGTCGAGCGGCGAAACGAACCGGAGCGTCCGCACGATGCGGAGCAGGTTGGCGTCGCTGCTGTCCAGGAGCCCGAGGACCTTGTTGATCACCGCACGTGTCGCGGCGCGTTTGACCGTCGCGGCCAGACCCATTCACACCCCCGAGTGGTAGAAGCGCCCAGACCCCTGACGGGCGCGAGGCGGCATGGTACGCGACCCGGGGAGGGTGGGGCAAGCGCGCAGTCCGGCCGCGGCGCGCCTACTTCCGGGGTTGCCGCTTCCGGAGGTAGTCGAGCCGGATTTCGCCTTTCTTTCCGTCAATGGTCCCCAGCCACTGGACGTCGAGGAGGAGGCCGCCGGGAGCGACGAAGAGGTCGGCCCAGGCGCGGAGGGTGCGTGCGTCCTCGAGGTCGGCCTCGAGCGCGACGCGGACCCGGCGCATCGGCAGGCCCTCGCGGGTCTCCTCGGGCTCGAGCTTCGCCTCGCCCCGGGCGGCGCGGACGGTCTCCCTCGCGAGGAAAGACGCGGCGCGCGCCGCCGCGCCGGCGGGCAGCGTCCATTCGGAGTAGTTATGCACCGGGCGGGCGGGGAGGAGGTCGGAGAACGGATCGGGCCAGGAGACCAGGGCCCGGGCGAACGGCTCGCCGGACGCCTCTTCGCGCACCCCGGCATCGTCCAGCAGGACGACGGCATCGAGCGGTTTCGGGGCGGGCGGACCGGTGTGGTCCATGAGCGCCGAGACGTAGGAACGGCGGACGCGCGACGGCCGGCCTTCCCGGACCTCGAGGATCTCCTCGACATAGTCCCCCGCCCAGCGCACGGCTTCCTCGCGTTCCCCATGGGACAGTGTTTCGGAAACGGAGAACGTCCGGCCGGCCTTTTCGCGGGGGCGGAGCGAAATGTCGCCGCGCGCGCGGAACGAGCCGAGTACCCACGTGGCCGTCAGGCCGAGGGCGCCGAGCGCGGCGAGAATGAGGACCGCTTGGAAGGCTTTCCGGAGCACGGGGGCATTCAACCTCGGAATGGGGCCGGGTGGAAGTGCCGTCGTGATAGGATCGCCGTGCTTTGACTCGCGCCACGGGTTGAAGGCAGGCGGAGGAACCGATGAGAGACGGACGAGCGTGCTGCGGCGTGTCGGGGTGGGGTCTGGTGCTGGCGGCGGTGCTGGCGCCCCTGGTCTCGGGCTGCCGGGTGATGGCGCACGCGACGGAGCGGCTGCAGGTGGAACGCCGGCGCTCGCTGGCGCAGGAGACGCTCTCCGAGACGTGGGAACCCGCGCGCGTCACGGCGATCCGGGTTGAGCGGGACGCCGGGGGGCTCCGCGTGACGGCCGAGGGGGTCGAGCGCGGGACCCGCCGCGTGCGGGAACGCTTCACGGCGACGGTGGAGACCCGGTGTGCGCGTCGGGCGGTGGGGGGGATTTTCGAGGCCCCCGATTCGTTCTGGGGGATCGCGGACGACGTCTGGGTCGGGACCGCCTTCGTCGGGATGTTCCTGCTCCGGCATGTCTGGACCGACGATCCGGAGGTGCTGGCGGTGTTCGTGGCGCTGGCGGTCGGGCCGATGCTGGTGGATGTCGTGACGTTCATCCCGTTCTGGATCGCGGGGCACGACTGGTCGGGGGCGTGCGACTACTGCGCGGGGAGGGAGGACCTGGGGGAGCGGACGGAGGAGCGCGACGAAGAACTCGAGCGGCGCGGGGCCCTGGCGGCGGCGCGGATCCGCGTGGATCAGGAGGGGCGTCCGGGAGATCCGCTGGCGACGCTGGCCGCGGACGCCGAGGGGTCGGCGCGGCTCCGCCCGGCGGAGATCGCACGGTGGTCTCTCGGCCACGGCGGCGATCTTC
>JABWAY010000082.1 GCA_013360825.1 Candidatus Brocadiia bacterium
GCGCTGCTCCGGAGAGTCGCGCGGTACGCCGGCGCCGCCCCCGCCGCGACGCTCGCGTCGCTCGACGCCGCACTCCTCACCCTTCTCGAAGACTCCGTGGAGGCGTACCTCACGACCGGGTCGGTGGACCGGCGCAACGCGATCCACCGGAGCCTCCAGGGAATCGAGAATCTCTCCCTCGACCTCCTGGCCGCGGTCGTGCTCCACGGCGGGACATTCGAGGACGTCCCCGCCGGGGACACGGTCGAGACCTACGCGCTGCCCGGCGGCGAGAAGCGCGAGGTGATCGTCTCCGTGCCGCGCGGCTACACCCCGGACCGGCGGTGGCCCGTCCTCATCCACCTCCACGGCACCAACGCGTCCCTGGATCTCTGCCGGCAGTGGTGCCCGTACTACCAGGATCTCTCGCGCGGACGCTTCCTCGTCCTCCAGCCCGTCTCCGCGCGCAATTCCGGCTGGGGACCGATGAAGATCGGCGAACAGCAGGCCCCCGCCGCGCTGCGACACGCGCGCGGCCGGTTTCCGATCGATCCCGACCGGGTGTGGATCGCCGGACAGTCGATGGGCTCCCACGGAACCTGGCACCAGGCGATGCGGCACGGCGACCTGTACGCCGCGTTCCTGCCGAAATCGGGGACGCCGTACGGCGCCTACGGGCGGAACTGGAAGGCGTACCTCGACAATCTCCGGCTCGCTCCGGCGTGGTCGATCCACGGATCGAAGGACCCGATGTTCCCGATCGCCACGCCGCGCGAATTCTGGGCGATCTGCGACGACCGCGGCCTCAACGTGAAACACTTCGAGTACGACGTCGGCCACGAAGGCGCCCCGGAGACCGAAATCCGGAAGTCGTTCGACTGGATGGTCGAGCAGACGCGGGACGTCTACCCGAAGTCCTACAGCTGGACCGCGGACCACCTGGACTTCATGCGCTGCTGGTGGATCGAGGGGACCCGGTTCGACGACACGATCCCGAGGGACCGCGTGCAGTTCTCGGACCAGGAGAAGAAACCCGTCGAGACCCGGATGATCCTCCAGACCCCCGCCACCTTCAGCGTCTCCGTCGACGGCCAGGAGATCCGCCTGAAGACGACCGGACTCACGAAACTCCGCGTGCTCTGGTCCCCGCACGTCGTGGACCTCGCGAAGGAAGTGAAGATCTTCGTGAACGGACGGCAGCGCTGGAAGGGGATCCCCGAGCGGAGCATCCGCCAGATGCTCGAGGAGGCGCGGCTCACCGGGAGGCGGGACGTCGTTTTTTACGGAAGCGTCGAGGTGGACGCCAAGTAAGGTTGGGTGATGCTTTCCGCGCTCCGAACCGCCCTCTGGTCCCGCACCGTCCATCACTTTCTCGAAGCCCGGATCGAGACGATGCCCGTCCCCGCCGCCGGGGGGCTCCGTCCCGCGGAGCCCGCGGACGAGGACGCGGTCGCGGCCGCATTTCCCCACGTGCCGTTCCGCCCCCGCCTGGCGACAGGGGACCGCTGCTGGCTCGGCTGGGTGGACGGGCGGCTCGCACACCAGACCTGGACCTCGACCTCGCGCGCCTTCATCCCGCAGGTCGAATACTGGGCCGCCCTCGCGCCCGACGAACTCTACATCTATGACTGCATCACCCTCCCCGAGTACCGCGGCCGCGGCCTCTACCCGGCCGCACTCCGCTTCGCCTCCCGCGCGCACCTCGCTGAGGGACGCCGCCGGGCCGGGCTCGGCATCCTCTCGGGCAACACCCCCTCCCTCCACGGCGCCTCCCGCGCCGGCTTCCGCCCGGCCTTCACCCACACCTGCACCCGGCGCCTGGGACTTGTGTTTCAGAACAGGACGCCCGCCCCTCCGCCCCCCTGACCCGGCGGAAATTCACTTGACGTTTCCCGACGCAACCCTAGAATCTCCCCTCCCTTGAGTGGGACCCCTGCCGGAAGGCCGCAGATGTGACGGCGGAACCGGACGGAGGGGCGAGGCGCCTTCCCCGCAGGCAGGGGAGATGGCAGGCGCCTTTTTCGTCGTTTCTGGAGAGAGGATACAGATGACGGTGACGAAAGCGAAGCCGGCCGCGGAACCAGTCGCTTCCACGCGCGGCCGCCGCAACATCGAGGTCGGCATGGTGACCTCGGCGAAGATGCAGAAGACGATCGTGGTGCTGATCCAGAAGCGGACGCGCCACGAGCAGTTCGAGAAGCGGCTGACGCAGCGCACGTCGCTCTACGTGCACGACGAGAAGAACGAGGCACGGCAGGGCGACCTTGTGGAAGTGACGGAGACGCGGCCGCTGTCGCGCCTGAAGCGGTGGCGGCTCGTCAGCATCGTCCGCAAGTCGGTGCTGGCGACGGTGACGGGCGCGCAGGACACCGTCGACGTGGCGAAGGAGAAGGGCGGGAGCAAGGGCCGCAAGAAGGATGAGCCGGCCGGGGAACCTGCCAAGGCGGAGGCCCCGAAGGGCAAGGAGAAGACGTCGTGATCCAGATGAAGACGAAGCTCGACTGCGCCGACAACACGGGCGCCAAGATCGTGCAGTGCATCAAGGTGCTCGGGGGCACGAAGCGCCGGTACGCGCACATCGCGGACGTGGTGATCTGCGCGGCGAAGAAAGTCACCCCGGGCGGGGGCGTGAAGCAGGGAGAAATCGTGAAAGGCGTGATCGTGCGCTCCGTGCGCCCGCTCGGCCGCGGCGACGGCTCCTACGTCCGCTTCGACCGCAACGCCATCGTCCTGCTCGACAACGAACTGAACCCGCGCGGCACCCGGATCTTCGGCGCGGTCCCCCGCGAGCTCCGCGCCCGTTTCATGAAGATCATCTCGCTCGCGGCGGAGGTGGTCTGATGCACATCCACAAGAACGACCGGGTCAAGCTTCTGGGAGGCGTCGACGCCTCGAAGGAACCGAGCCGGGTGGTGAAGATCAACCTGTCCGAGGGAACGGCGATCGTGCAGGGGCGGAACATGGCGTGGAAGCACCTGAAGCGGTCGCAGGACTATCCGCACGGGGCGCGGGTGCAGAAGGAGCAGCCGATCCCGCTGGCGAAGCTGATGGTGATCTGCCCGAACTGCAGCAAGGCGACGCGGGTCAAGATGACGGTTCAGGAAAACGCGAAGATGCGCATTTGCGCGAAGTGCAAGAAACCGCTGGGCGAGGACAAGTAAATGGCGCGCCTGATGGAGAAGTACAAGAAGGAGATCGTGCCGAAGCTTCAGGAGAAGTTCGGCATGAAGAACACGCTGGCGGTTCCGCGGCTGAAGAAGATCACGCTGAACATGGGCGTCGGCGCGGCGGTGGAGAACAAGTCGCGGATCGAGCACGCGGTGCGCGACCTGACGGTGATCTCCGGCCAGAAGCCCGTGGTGACGAAGGCGAAGCAGAGCGTGGCGGGATTCAAGCTGCGGCAGGGGCAGGCGATCGGCGCGAAGGTGACGATCCGGGGGACCCGGATGTACGAGTTCCTGGACCGCCTCGTCGCCGTCGTCCTCCCCCGCATCAAGGATTTCCGCGGCCTTCCCCGGAAGTCGTTCGACGGCCGCGGGAACTACACGTTCGGCGTGCACGAACAGATCACGTTCCCCGAGGTGGCGCTCGAGACGATCGAGTTCACCCAGGGGCTGGACGTGACCCTGACCATCTCGGGCAACAATGACGAGGCCTCGGCGGAACTGCTGAGCCTCTTCGGTTTCCCTTTCCGCCAGCAGAATTGACGAGGAACGAGCATGCCTCCGCTGACGTGGCGACTGAAGCAGCAGAAGCCGTCGAAGTTCAAGACACGCGCGTACAACCGCTGCCTTCTGTGCGGGAGGCGGCGCGGGTATTACCGGAAGTTCTCGATCTGCCGTATCTGTTTCAGGGAACTGGCCTCGAAAGGCGAGATCCCGGGTTGCCGCAAGGCGAGCTGGTAAGGAGCGCGACGTGGTGAACGATCCAGTGGCGGATCTGCTGACGCGGATCCGGAATGCGAACCAGGCGGGGCACGCCGCGTGCGACGTGCCGGCGTCGAAGCACAAGGCTGCGGTTCTCGAAGTCCTGAAGCGCGAGGGGTACATCGCGGACTACTCGAAGATCGAGGCGGGCCCGCAGGGAACGCTTCGGGTGACCCTGAAGTACAGCTTCGGCGGCGAGAAGGCGCTCAAGCACATCGAGCGCGTCTCCCGGCCCGGATGCCGGGTCTACCGCGGGGTCGGAGATCTGCCGAAGGTGCTGGACGGGCTCGGCATTCACATTCTGTCGACCCCGAGGGGCGTGAAGAGCGACCGCGAGGCGAAAAAAGAGAACGTGGGCGGCGAGGTGCTGGCCCGCGTGTGGTAGGTCGGTGAGGAGAGCGAGATGTCCCGAATCGGAAAGAAGCCCGTCGAGATCCCGAGCGGCGTGAAGGTCGCGCTCGGGCAGGGTGAAGTGAAGGTGGAAGGACCGAAAGGGAAGCTGACCTGGAAGGTGCATCCGGCGATCGACGTCAAGGTCGACGGGGCACAGGTCGTGGTGTCGCGCAAAGGCGACACCCGGCTGGACCGCGCCCTCCACGGCCTGGTCCGGGCGACGATCAACAACATGGTGACGGGCGTGGTGAAGCCGTACGAGAAGACGCTCGACATCAACGGGGTCGGATACAACGTGAAGCTGGCAGGCAGGGAGATGTCCCTGACGGTGGGGTTCTCGCACATCGTCAAGGTGCAGGTGCCGGACGGGATCTCGGTGACGTGCCCGTCGCAGACCCGCATCGTCGTGCAGGGCCCGGACAAGCACCTCGTGGGGCAGTTCGCCGCGAACGTGCGCTTCGTGCGCCCGGTCGAGCCGTACAACCTGAAAGGCATCAAGTACGCGGATGAGGTCGTGAAACGGAAGCAGGGCAAGACGTTCGTCAGCGGCGGATAACGGGACTCGCCTGACGGGTCGTGCCTGCCTGGGAGCCTAAACCATGCTGCAGTTGCAGAAAAAGCGGTTCAAGCACGAACGGCGCGCCACGCGCGTCCGGAAGGGAATCCACGGGACGCCGGAGCGCCCGCGGCTGTCGGTCCACCGGACCCTGCTCCACACGTACGCCCAGATCATCGACGACGTGTCGGGGCGGACCCTCGTCTCGGCCTCGACGACCCAGAAGGAGGTCCGCGGCTCGATGAAGAACGGCGGAAACCGCAAGGCCGCCGTCGAGATCGGGACGCAGATCGCCGCCCGGGCAAAGGAAAAAGGCATCACCAAGGTCGTCTTCGACCGCGGCGGGTTCGCCTACCACGGCCGGATCAAGGACATCGCCGACGCGGCCCGCAAGGCCGGGCTGCAGTTCTAACCCCTAACGAGAGAACAGGATCGCTTCATGGCAAGACATGGCGGCCGGGAACGGAATACCGAGAAGACGGAGTCCAACGAGATCGTCGTCAAGGTCAAGCGCTGCGCCAAGGTCATGAAAGGCGGAAAGCGGTTCTCGTTTGCCGCCCTCGTCGTCGTGGGTGACCGCCGCGGCAAGGTCGGCTTCGGCCACGGCAAGGCGAAGGAAGTCCCCTTCGCCGTGGAGAAGGCGATCAAGGACGCCCGCAAGAACATGATTTCGGTCCCGACGAAGAACACGACGATTCCGCACACGATCAAGGCGAAATCCTGCGCTTCCATCGTCCTGCTCCGCCCGGCCTGCCCGGGGACGGGGATCATCGCGGGCGCGCCTGTCCGTGCGGTCATGGAGCTGGCGGGCGTGAAGGACATCCTGACAAAAGTCTTCGGGTCGACGAACCCGACGAACGTGGTGAAGGCGACGATCGAGGGGCTGAAGCTGCTCCGGTCGAAGCAGTCCATCGAGGCCGAACGGGGAGTGGCGGTGGTATGAACCTGAACGAGACGAACGCGATCAAGACGGGCCGGCGGTACGGGAAGCGTGTCGGCCGCGGCCACGGGTCGGGCAAGGGCAAGACGGCGGGGCGCGGCGGCAAGGGCCAGAGCGCCCGGTCGGGCTGGCACGCCAAGTACTACTTCGAGGGCGGCCAGATGCCGCTGGTCCGGAAGCTCCCGAAGCGGGGGTTCTCGAACTTCGAGTTCCGCAAGGTCTACTCGACGCTGAATCTGCGGGACCTCGAGGGGCGGGACCTGTCCAGGCCGTGGGATCCGGAGCGTTTCCTGAAAGAGGGCCTTGTGAACACGATCGGGGACGGCGTGAAGATCCTCGGCGAGGGCGAGTTGAAGGGTGTCGTGACGATCAAGGCGCACCGGTTCTCGAAGTCGGCGATGGAGAAGATCAAGAAGGCGGGCGGCACGTTCGAGTGGATGGACCAGCAGCCCAAGCCGAAGAAGCGGTTCGTGAAGAAGGTCGCCCCGAAGGTCGAGAAGGCGCCGAAGGAAGACGCGGGCGAGGGGAAGAAGGGCAAGGCGGCGAAGGCGGATGCGGCGGAGGGCGGGAAGCCCAAGGCGCCGCCGAAGCCGAGGCCCGAGGGCGGTGGACCGAAGGGACCGAAACCCGAGGGAAAGAAGTAAGGAACAGGTGAGAGCAGCGTGAGCCGATTCTTCCAGGTCATCCGAAACATCTTCTCCATCCCGGAGCTCCGGAGACGGATTCTGTTCACACTTGGAATCCTCGCGGCCTTCCGTTTCGGCGCCTACATCCCGCTGGTCGGCATCGACCTGAACGTGCTCGGCAGCATGGTCAAGGCGGCCGAGGGGACGGGCGGCGGCCGCTTTCTCGGCTGGCTGAACGTCTTCTCCGGCGGCGCGATGGACCGGATGTCGCTGCTGTCGCTGGGCATCATGCCGTACATCAGCGCCTCGATCATCTTCCAGCTCCTGACGAAGGTCGTCCCGCGCCTGGAGGCGGTGGCGAAGGAGGGGCCCGGAGGGGCCCGGAAGATTGCGAACTGGACGCGGCTGTCCACGATCCCGATCTGTCTTGTGCAGGCGATTTTCCTGGTCAAGTTCCTGGGGTCCTCGGGCGCCAACGCGGCCGCCGGAGGCGCGATCGTCCCGGATCCGGGGATCTTCAGCTTCTACATCCCGGGGGTCCTCGGGCTCCTGGCGGGCACGATGATCGTCATCTGGCTCGGCGACCAGATCACGGAGCACGGCGTCGGGAACGGCGCCTCGCTGATCATCATGACCGGCATCGTCGGCCGCATGCCCCAGGCGTTCATGGAGATGCGCCAGCAGATCTCCGCCGGCGCGCTGGGCGCGGACTCGGTGATCATCATCGTCGGCCTGTACCTGCTGATGCTCTGCGCGATCGTCTTCACGACCCAGGCCCAGCGCCGCATCCCGGTCCAGCACGGCAAGCACTTCCGCGGCCGCCGGATGTACGGCGGCGCGAAGCACTATCTGCCGCTGAGGGTGAACCAGGCGGGGGTCATGCCCGTGATCTTCGCGTCCTCGATCATGGTTCTCCCGGGGATGTTCGCCCAGCAGATCGGGTGGGAGACCGGGATCCAGATCTTCGGCCGGTACGGGTTCATCTTCTCCGTCCTCTACGTGCTGATGGTCTACTTCTTCACCTTCTTCTGGACCGCGCTCTTCTTCCAGCCCACGGAGATGTCAAACCAGCTGAAGGAGCACGGTTCGTTCGTCCCCGGGTACCGGCCGGGCCGGAAGACGGCCGAGCACCTGGAGCATGTCATGACCCGGGTGACGGTGGTGGGCGCGACGTTCCTCGCCTGCATCGCCCTCATCCCCGACCTCGTTTCCCAGATGCTCCATGTCGACCGGTTCCTCACCAGCTTCCTCGGAGGCACGGGGATCCTGATCGTGGTCGGCGTCGGGCTCGACGTCATGCAGAAGATCGAGAGCTACCTGCTGATGCGTCAGTACGAAGGCTTCATGAAGAAAGGGCGCATTCGCGGGCGGAAATGAACCTGGTCTTTCTCGGACCTCCCGGCGTGGGCAAAGGGACGCAGGCGGCAACGGTCGCAGCGGCCCTGAATCTGGCGCATATTTCGACGGGGGATCTGCTGCGGGCCGCGATCGCCGCAGGCACGAAGACCGGGCTGGAGGCAAGGGCTTCGATGGACGCGGGCCGGCTGGTTCCCGACGAGGTCGTGAACCGGCTGGTGCGCGAGAGACTGCAGGAGAAGGACGCGGCGGGCGGGGCGCTCTTCGACGGTTACCCCCGGACGCCGGCCCAGGCGCAGGCGCTGGACGGCATCCTGCGGGACCTGGGGCGGCGGGTCGACCGGGTCCTCGACTTCCAGGCGCCGGACGCGGTGGTCGTCGAACGGATCGGAGGACGGAGGACGTGCCCGCGGTGTTCGGCGGCGTACCACGTCACGTGGGCGCCGTCGCGCAGGGACGGGGAGTGCGAGAAGTGCGGCGGAAAGCTGGAGCAGAGGTCGGACGACAGGCCGGAGACCGTGAAACATCGCCTCGAGGTGTACCGGCGTGACACCCGCGGCGTGAGCGAACATTACAGGTCGTCGGGCACGTACGTCATGATCGCGGCGGACAGGGAGATTGCCGCGGTCACGGCAGACGTGCTCGAGCAGTTGAAGGGACTGAAGTGAGCATCATTCTGAAGACCCCGCGCGAAGTCGAAAAGATGCGGGCAGCCGGGAAGGTGACAGCGGGAGCCCTCGCCCTTGCGGCGGGTCTCATCCGGCCGGGCGTGACAACTGGAGTGCTGGACACGGCGATCGAGGAGTTCATCCGCTCCAGAGGCGGGATTCCGACGTTCAAGGGGTACCGGCAGTTCCCCGCGTCGGCATGCATCTCGGTCAACGAGGAGGTCGTGCACGGGATCCCCGGCCCGCGCACGCTGCAGGAGGGGGACATCGTCACCGTCGACGTGGGGGTGACGCTGGACGGATACATCGGCGACTCGGCCTGGACCTGGGGAGTCGGCCGGATCTCGACGAAGGCGCAGCGGCTCCTCAAGGCGACCCGCGAGTCGCTCTTCCTCGCGATCGAACAGATGCGGCCGGGCAGCCGGCTGTCGCAGGTCTCGCGCGCGGTCCAGAACTACGCCGAGGCGAGCGGGTTCGGAGTCGTCCGGAAATTCGCAGGGCACGGGCTGGGAAAGGACCTGCACGAGGAACCGCAGGTCCCGAATTATGTGGACCGGCTGACGCCGGGGAACGACATCGAACTCAAGGCCGGCATGGTGCTCGCGATCGAGCCGATGCTGACCGAAGGGGACTACGACGTGAGGACGCTCGAGGACAACTGGACGGTCGTGACGAAGGACCGGAAACTCTCGGCACACTTCGAGCACACCGTCGCGATCACCTCGGGCGGGCACGAGATCCTGACGACTGACCAGGAAAGGACCTGATGGCGAAGGAAGAACCGATTCGCGTGGAGGCCACCGTCAAGGAGGCGCTTCCCAATGCGATGTTTCGAGTGATCCTCAAGGGTGCGAACCATGAGGTGCTGGCGCACATCTCGGGCAAGATGCGGATGAACTACATCAAGATCCTGCCCGGGGACAAGGTGACGGTGGAGATGAGCCCGTACGACCTGTCGAAGGGCAGGATCGTCTACCGGGAGCACTAGGGAGACAAGGAGGCTGGGTCATGAAAGTCAGGGCATCGGTCAAGCGCATCTGTGAGGGCTGCCAGATCATCCGGCGGCGCGGCAAGGTGCGTGTCATCTGTTCGCGGGACGCGAAGCACAAGCAGAAGCAGGGATAACCAGAGCCGGCCCCCCGGGGCCGGATTTCGGAGGAGAGAGGCATGCCCCGTATTGCCGGAGTGGACATCCCGATGGAGAAGCCGATCAGCATCGGGCTGACGTACGTCTTCGGAGTCGGCGACGCGATGGCCCGGACGATCCTGAAGGACGCGGGAATCGACGGGAACATCCGGACGAAGAGCCTTTCCGAGGAGCAGCTCGCGCGCCTGAACGCGATCATCGACAAGAATCACGCCGTCGAGGGAGCGCTGCGCCGCCAGATCGCGCAGAACATCCAGCGGCTGAAGGAGATCAATTCCTACCGCGGACTCCGTCATCGCCGCGGCCTGCCGGTGCGCGGGCAGCGCACGCGCACGAATTCCCGGACCCGCAAGGGCCCGCGCAAGACCGTCGCAGGGAAGAAGTCGGTGAAGGGTCTCGGTTAACGAATCGAAAGGAAGGCCATGGCCGACAAGGAGCCGTCGAAGGACAAGGAGAAGGCATCCCCGAAACGCCGCAAGGTGAAGCGGGTGGTGCAGAAGGCGATCGTGCACGTGCTGGCCTCCTTCAACAACACGATCATCACGATTTCGGACCCCAAGGGGGAGACGCTCTGCTGGGCCTCCTCGGGGACGATCGGGTACAAGGGGTCGCGCAAGTCCACGCCGTTCGCCGCGCAGAAGGCTGCGGAGGTGGTGGCGGAGAAGGCGATGAAGTTCGGGGTGAAGGAAGTGGACATCCGGGTGAAGGGTCCGGGGAGCGGGCGCGAGTCCGCCATCCGCGGGATCCAGGCGTCCGGGATCGAGGTCAAGGCCATCGAGGACTGCACGCCGCTTCCGCATAACGGCTGCCGTCCCCGCAAGAAGCGTCGGGTCTAGAGGAGAAACATGGCGAGGATCACGGGACGGAAGGTGGCGTTGAGCCGTCGTGAGGGGGTGAATCTCCACACGAAAGGCGGGCGTTACGAGGGCACGGACTTCGGCCAGGAGAAGCCGCCGGGGGTGCACGGGGACCGTCGTCCCCGTCCGACCGACTACGGCATTCACCTGCGCGAGAAGCAGAAGTGCAAGCGGTGGTACGGGGTGCTGGAGCGCCAGTTCCGGCGTTACTTCGATACCGCGCTGCACATGCCCGGCAACACGGGGCAGAACCTGCTGATCCTGCTGGAGGGCCGGCTGGACAACGCGATCTACCGTCTGGGGTTCGCCCCGACGCGGGCGATGGCGCGCCAGATGGTGGTGCACGGGCACGTGCTGGCCGACGGGAAGCGTGTGACGATCCCGTCGTGGGCGGTGAAGCCCGGCGTGAAGATCACGTTCGCGCCCCGGGAAGGTTCGCAGAAGCTCGCGAAGTCGGGGCTGGATTCGCCGAAGACGGACTTCCTGCCGACCTGGCTGCAGCGGACGGACGAGCCGCTGGGCGGGGTCGTGGTGGCGAGTCCGACCCGTGAAGAGGTTTCGATTCCGATCAAAGAACAGCTGATCGTCGAGTTCTGCTCCAAATAGGAGAGAGAGATGCGCGTTCGCTGGAAAGATTTCGAACTGCCCACGCGGGTCGTGGTGGAGGAGAAGACGCTCTCGCAGACGTTCGGCACGTTTGTCGCCGAGCCGTTCGAGCGCGGGTACGGGATCACGATCGGCAACAGCCTGCGCCGGGTCCTTCTCTCGTCGATCGAGGGAGCGGCCGTGACGTCGGTGAAGATCAAGGGTGTGTCGCACGAATTCTCGACGATCAAGGGTGTGGTCGAGGACGTGACGGACATCATCCTCGCGATCAAGAAGCTGGTCGTGAAGCTGGAGAACGAAGGTCCGAGGACGCTGCGGATCGAGAAGCGCGAGAAGGGGCCCGTGAGGGCGTCGGACATCCTGCCGGATCCGCAGATCACCGTGGTGAACGGGGACCTGCACATCGCAACGCTGACGGAGGACGTCGAGTTCGCGGTGGAGATGGAGATCCGCAAGGGCCGCGGGTACGTCACGTCGGACGAGAATGAGAAGGAGGACCGGGAGGTCGGGACGATCTCGGTCGATTCGATCTACTCGCCGGTCCGTCGCGTGAAGTACCGGGTGGAGAACACGCGCGTCGGAAAGCTGACGAACTACGACAAGCTCGTCGTCGACGTCTGGACGAACGGGGTCGTCACGCCGGAAATGGCGCTCGTCGAGGCCTCGAAGATCCTGCGGAAACACCTCAACCCGTTCGTGCAGTATTTCGAGCTCGGCCGCGAGCTGCAGATGAACGAGCGCAAGGAAGAGGAAGCGCGGAAGCGTGAGCGGTACATGGAGGAGCTGAAGCAGAAGCTCCAGATGGGGGTGTCGGAGCTGGACCTCTCGGTCCGCGCTTCGAACTGCCTGACGAGCGAGAGCATCCAGACGATCGGGGAGCTGGTGCAGCGTTCGGAGGTGGAGCTGCTCAAGGTCCGGAACTTCGGCAAGACGTCGCTGAAGGAAGTCAAAAAGAAGCTGGCGGACATGGGGCTGTCCCTCGGGATGGACCTCGAGACGATTCTCGGCACGCAGGGAGCGGACACGGATGCGACATAGGTACGTCGGCCGGAAACTGGGGCGCGGGCGTGCCCATCGCCAGGCGATGGAGCGCCAGATCGTCAGCTCCCTTTTCCGTCATGAGAGGATCATCACGACGGTCGACAAGGCGAAGGAGTTCCGCCTGATGGCCGACCGCGTGATCACGATCGGCAAGAAATTCCAGGCGTCGAAGAACGGCGCCGACAAGGTCCACTACCTGCGGCAGGCCGCCCGTCACCTGCAGGACGAGGCGATGGCGAAAAAGGTCTGCAACGAGATCGCCCCGCGCTTCATGGAGCGCAAAGGCGGTTACACCCGGGTTCTGAAGCTGGGCGGGTCGCGCTGGAGCGACAACGCGAAGTATGCGGCGCACCGGCTGGGGGACAACGGGGAGCGTGCGATTCTGGAGCTGGTGGTGAAGGGTGAGGTGAAGGCGGAGGAGCCGGAGCCGAAGGCGGCGAAGGCGAAGAAGTCGGAGGCGACGGCGCGGGAGCCGAAGAAGGGGAAGTCGTCGGCGGGAACGTAGGATTCCGGAACTGAGCACGAGGCCCCCGCCGGCGACGGCGCGGGGCCTTTTTTCATGGAGCGGCCGGGTGGGGCACCTGCTGGGGATCCTGTCGGACTCGCACGACAACGTCGCGGCGGTGGAGGCGGCGGCGGAGGCATTCCGGGTGCGGGGGGTCCTGGACGTGGTGCACTGCGGGGACGTCTGCGAGGCGGAGGTGCTGCACCTGCTCGCCGGGTTCCGTGTCCGGGTCTGCCTGGGGAACAACGACGTGGCGCGGGAGCTGGCGCGGGCGGCTGAGAGGATCGGCGGCAGCTTTGCGCCGGAGCTGGATGTGGAGATCGGCGGGAGGCGGTTTTTCGTCGCGCACGGGGACCGGTGGTCGCAGCTGGATGCGGCTGTGAGGGCGGGGAGGCACGACTACGTGCTGCACGGGCACACGCACGTCCCCCGCGACGAAGCGGTCGGCCGGACGCGCATCATCAATCCGGGGGCGCTCTATCGCGCGGCGGCCTGGACGGTGGCGGTGCTGGACCTCGGCACCGGGGCGCTGGAGAGCCTCAGCGTCGGCCGGTGACGGCCGCGATGGCGGAGCCGAACGGCGGCCGGAGGACCCCCCGCTCGCAGATCAGGGCGGTCACCAGGCGCGCCGGGGTGACGTCAAACGCGGGATTCCAGGCCCGGACGCCCTTCGGGGCTGTCGCCCGGGTTCCGGCCCCCAGGACCTCGGTTTCCGCGCGTTCCTCAATCCGGATGGAGGCCCCGGTCCGGGTCTTCGGGTCGAAGGTGGTGAGGGGGGCGGCGACGTAGAAGGGGATGCCGGCGTCGTGGGCGGCGAGGGCGACGGCGCGGGTGCCGATCTTGTTGGCGACGTCGCCGTTGGCGGCGATGCGGTCGGCGCCGGTGAAGACGCAGCCGACGCGGCCGGAGGCGAGGAGGGC
>JABWAY010000449.1 GCA_013360825.1 Candidatus Brocadiia bacterium
GCCGCAGCCCCGCCTCCCCGACCGTCGCCTCGAGCCCCCCGTCGCGCGCCGCGATCCCGATCGGCAGGAGCGCCATGCGGAGCGCCGGGAGCGCCGCCTCGGGGATCTCGCCCCGCGAGACGATGAAGAAGACCGGCCGCGCCGCGCTCATGCGCCCCGTTGTACCCGGAACGGGGCGGGACCGCGACCGGCTGATATCATCAGCGCCGCGTCTTTTCGGAGACCCGCCCGCATGCGCCACGCTGCCGCCCTCCTTGCCCTCGTCGCGGCCCTGCCCGCGGCCGCCGAACCCGCCGCGTGGGAGCCGGAGACGACCTGGGCGGTGCTGGTCGGGATCCTCGAGTGGAAGGACCCGGCGCTCGCTCCGTTCCCGAAGGAAAACCGGCAGGACCGGGCGTTCGAGGCGGCGCTGAAGTCCGCCGGGGTGCCCGCGGCCCAGATCGTTTTTCTCGAGGACGCGGCGGCGACGCTTCCCGCCATCCGGAAGGCGCTGCGGGAGACGGCGGAGAAGGCCCCCGAGGGGTCTACACTGATTTTTTATTTCGCGGGTCATGGCCTGCAGGCGGACGGCGGCGCGGTCGCATTCGCCAATCATGAGTGCGACACGAAACGCCAGGCGGAGACGGCCTTTGCCGTGACCGACCTGGTCCGGATCGTCGACCGGAACTTCAAAGGCTCCCGCGTCCTCCTCACCGCGGACTGCTGCTACTCCGGCGGCCTCGCAAAGGCCGTTACGGAACTGGGGAAGTCGCGCGCAGCCGCCTGCCTCACCAGCGCCACCGCATGCAACGTCTCCACCGGCCGCTGGACGTTCACCGAGAGTCTCGTCGCGCTCTTTTCCGCCGACGGCACCCTCGACGCGGACGCCGACGGCGTCGTGACCTTCCGCGAGGCCGACGCCCACATCGCCGCCCGGATGCGGTTCCTCGAGGGACAGCTCACCCGCGGCGTCGTGGCAGGATCGTTCGACCGGGAGTTCCGATTCCTCGCGATCCCCCCGGAGCGCGCCGCGAAGACGGTCCCGGGGCCCTGGCGGATCGGGAGCTGGTGCGAGGTGGAGTGGAAGAAAGACTGGTTCCGCGCCGAGGTCCTTGACGGCCGCGAGGGCGAATGGAAGGTCCGGTACCTCGGTTTCGGCGCCGAATGGGACGAGTGGGTCCCCGCAAAACGCATCCGCCGCCCCACGGGAATCGCCGTCGCCGCCGGCGCCGCGGTGAAGGTCGAGTGGAAAGGGAAGTGGTATCCGGCGAAGGTCATGCAGGTGGAGGATGACTTCGCGTTCGTGCACTACGACGGGTACGGGAACGAATGGGACGAGTGGGTGACCGCAAAGCGGCTGAAGAAGTAGGCGGACCCTCCCTATCCCCGCCCGCTCAGGTGAATCGCACTCAACGACTTCCCGTCCCGGATCCGTCCCCTCGCCACCGCCCGCCGCAGTTCCGCGCGCGTCATCTCCTCGAGCTCGATGTGTTCGTCCTCATCCTGCTCCGCGTGGGCCGGCGAGAGGCCCGACGCCTCGAACAGGTGGATCACCTCGTTCGAGTACCCCGGGGCGACGAAGATCGCGCCGAGACGTTTCCACGTCCGCGCCGCGAACCCGGTTTCCTCGATCAGCTCCCGTTTCGCGCACGCCAGCGGCCGTTCCCCGGCCTCCAGCGTTCCCGCCGGGATCTCGAGGAGCCAGCCGCGGGCGGCGGCGCGGAACTGGCGGATCAGGAGAAACGTCCCCTTCGCCGTGACGGGCAGGATCGCCACCGCCCCCGGGTGCAGGATCGTGTGCCTCGAGAACGTCCGCCCGTCCGGTCCCCGCCACGTCTCCTCGTGCAGCCGGAAGACTCTTCCGGAAATCAGCGCGCGCGACCGCGTCAGCGCGAATCCTCGGGACCGGGGCATCACTCGCTCTCCTGTATACTGCGCGCCATGGCATCGAAGACTACGACGGTGGAGCCGCTTCTGAAAGCGATCTCCTTCGCGGCGCGGAAACACGAAGGGCAGCGGCGCAAGGACGGGCGGACGCCGTATGCCGCGCACCCGATGCGGGTCGCGACGATTGCGATGCGCGAGTTCGGCGTCACGGACGTCGAAGTCCTGACGGCGGCGGTGCTCCACGACACGATCGAGGATACGACGGCGGACTTCGACGACCTCGCGGCCGCCTGGGGACCGCGCGTGGCGGGGTGGGTGACGGCGCTGACGAAGGACAAGCGCCTCGGCGAGGCCCGCCGGGAGGCGGAGTACTTCGACGGCCTCGAGGCCGCGCCGGTCGAGGTCAAGCTCTGCAAGCTCGCCGACACGCTGGACAACCTGATCGACGCCGAGTCGCTTCCCCCCGCCGGGCGGGCGAAGGCCGTGAAGAAGGCGCGCGAAATCCTCCGCCGGTTCGGGCGCGGCTGGCCCGCGCGGTGGCAGGGGGCGCTCGATGTCGTCGAAGCCCGCGTGCGCGGGATGTCGGGCAGGGCCCG
>JABWAY010000083.1 GCA_013360825.1 Candidatus Brocadiia bacterium
AGCCTGCCGAAGAGCGCGCCACCGAGCTCGAGAAGGCGGCGGACGAGGCGACCAGGGCGGCGGACGCCGCGGCCAAGACGTCCCCGGACAGCGACGCAACCCGGGCCGCCCGGAAGACGGCGGTGCTGGCGGAGAGCACCGCCATCAGCGCCCGGATCGCCGCCCACGAGGCCGCCAGCCGCACCGAGTACACCCTCCTCACCTTCTACCGCGACGCCTCCTCCATCGTGCTGTTCCTCGGCGTCATTTCCGTCCTCGTCTACTTCTTCTTCTCGATCGAGCACAAAGGCGCGGTGAAGTGGGTCTCCTACGTCGGGATCTCGTTCCTGATGATCTACTTCGGCGCCAGTTACGGATACACGGTGATGGGGCGCCTGTCGCTGCTCTACGGGCGGCTGTCCACGCTCAAACTCGGCTTCTACCCCGAGTTCGGCTTTGCCACGCCCGTCCTGCTGACCGTCATGATAGGCGTTCTCGTCGGCATGCACCTGGCCGGCCGGGGCAAGGGCGAGGGCGGGGAACAGGCCTGAGGCCTCCCGCCCCGCCCCGGCGGGTGATTGCTCTTCCCCCCCTGTCCGTGACGGCTAGAATCGGGCCGCGATGAAGCGCCTCCTCCTGCCGCCTGCGATCGTGCTGGCCGGGTTCGCCGGGTTCCTCTGGCTGTTCCGGCTGAGCACGGCGTATGAGAAACCCGTCAAGGGGCCGCCGCCGCTGCCGCTGGTCGACGACATCACGAAGGCGGCGCGGGAGTTCCGGTACGAGCCCGGGGTCTATGGCGGGACGCTGAACGACTGGATCAGCACCGAGCTGAAGGATCTGAACCTCGCGATTTCGACCGACGCGACGACCAGTTCCGTGCTGAGCGGGCTGGTCTTCGAGACGCTCCTCACCCGGGACGACATCGACCTGGAGTGGATCCCGCAACTGGCGCTGGAGGTGCCGACGTCGAGCGACGATCCGGAGGGGCGGGTCTACACGCTGAAGCTCCGGCAGGACGTGAAGTGGCACGACGGGGCGCCGTTCACGGCGGACGATGTGGTCTTCACCTACCACGAGATCATCCTCAACGAGTCGATTCCCTGTTCTTCGCGCCCGGCGCTGCAGATGGACGTTCCGGACGAGTCCGGGAAGATCGTGAAGCGTTCGGTGAAGGCCGAGAAGGTCGACGACTACACCGTGCGGTTCACGCTTCCGAAGCGTTACGCGCTGTACCTGCAGCTGATCGGGGGGGTTTCGATCTACCCGAGGCACATCCTGAAGCCGCGGGTGGACGACGGGACGTTCAACAGCACCTGGAACATCGCGACGCCGCCGTCGCAGGTGATCGGGACGGGGCCGTACATGCCCTCGGAGTACGTGCCGGGGGAGCGGTTCGTGCAGAAGCGGAACCCGAACTACTGGAAGAAGGACGAGGCGGGGAACCGGCTGCCGTACGTGGAGACGATCGTCTACAACATCATCCAGAACCCGGACACGCAGCTGCAGCGGTTCCTGGTGGGGAATCTGGACTATCTGGAGGCGCGGTCGATCGATCTGAAGCAGTTGACGCAGCGGGCGGAGGGGGGCGGGTTCGACGTGGTGATCCGTGCGCCGCAGGCGGGGTGGAACTATCTGGCGTTCAACCAGAATCCGCGGAGCCGTCCGGACGGGGTGCCGTACGTGAAGCCGTGGAAGTCGTCGTGGTTCCGGGATGTGCGGTTCCGGCAGGCGGTGGCGCACTGCATCGACAAGGACAGCATCAACCAGATCATGTATGACGGGATGGCGCAGCAGAACTGGGTGCCGTACACGCCGAAGTATGCGAAGTACTGGACCGACGAGGTGAGGAAGTACGCGTTCAACCTCGATGAGGCGAGGCGGCTCCTGGACGACATGGGGCTGACGGCGCGCAACGAGGAGGGGTACCGTGTCGGTGCGGGGGGGAACGTTGTGGAGTTCGTGCTGACGACGATGGCGAACTCGGAGCCGCTGAAGTGGCTGGTGACGATCCTGGAGCAGGACCTGAAGAAAGTCGGGGTGCGGCTGATCCCGGAGTATCTCGAATTCAACCTGCTGGTCCGGCGGCTGAGCCAGGACTGGGACTGGGAGGCGATCGTGCTCGGCTACACGGCCGGGCCGGAGCCCCTGCTCGGCAAGACGATCTGGAAGTCGAGCGAGCCACGACGCGTCTGGAATCCGCGGGTGCCGGCGGGGAGCCCCGAGAACCGGGACTGGGAGGTCCGGCTCGATCAGATCTTCGAGGAGGCGTACTCGACCTGGGATGAGAAGCAGAAGCGGTTCCTGTGGGAGCGGGATGTGGAGCTGGCGCACGAGTGGCAGCGGATCGCCGCCGAGAACCTGCCGCACATCTATCTCATGAGCCGGGTCGACATTCACGCTGTGTACCGCCGCGTCCGGAACCGCCGTTCGACGGTCTTCACGCTGATGGACCCGACGCGGATCTACATCGAGCGATGAAACAATACGCGCTCAAGCGGCTTCTGATCAGCATCCCGCTGGTGTTCGTGATGACGTTCGTGGTGTTCGTTATCGTGAACTGGCGCGGGGCGACACGGTTCGACACGTTCGAGAACGACCCGGCGGTCGATCCGCAGGTGATCGAGCTGGAGAAGCGGCGGCTGGGGATCTACGACCCGGTGCCGGTCCGGTACCTGCACTGGCTGCGCGGGGTCCTGTTCGACCTGCGGGTGACGCAGGGGCGGCGGTTCATCGCGAGCTTCGAAGACAACGACCTGGAGCGCGGAGACGACCGCTACCGGTACGGCGGGACGGAGTCACGGGTCGCGGTCGCCGCCGAGGCGGAGTATGCGGTCGGAGGTGAGGTCGCGGCGCCGGCCCGCGGGCTCACGACCCGCGCGGAATTCGCGCCTCTCCTTGCGGCGCGCGACTTTGAGCGGCTGGAGTTCACGGCCGCGGCCCCGGCGCCGAAGAAGCTGGCACTGGTCGTCATGACCGGCGCGGGGGCGGTCCCGTTCGAGTTCTCGCCGCGCGAGGACGGGACGGCCGTCCTGACCGTGCATCTGGACCAGCTCGCCCGCCGCGCCGACCCGACGCAGATCTCGGAACTCCGGTACAACTCCGCCGAGCCCGGGACCGCCCGGATCCGGTGCGAGGCAGTCCGCCGCCGGATCTGGCAGGAGACGCTTCCGGGCGCCGGAAAGCGCCGCGCGATCCAGGTCGAATTCCGCGGCGAGGCCGGGCAGTACGCCGAACTCGGCTCCGTGAAGTCCCCGTACACGACGAAGGTCGCGGAGGGGAGCGACTGGGATCCCGACTGGGCGAAAGCCGCGGAGAAAGCCGAGGCGGCCTGGAAGGCGGCGATGCAGGAGTGGGAAAAGGCCGGCCGCACCGGCCCCGCGCCGGAACGGCGCGCGGTGGAGGGAGTCCGGTTCGACCGCCTCGAGTTCGAGGGACGGACCCTCGCCGGCGGCGCGATGAAAGTCGAGGTTCAGCTGCTCTGCGGGCCGCCGGACGCGCCGGTCCCTGCGAAGCTCGGCGAAGTCCAGCTCGACGGCGACATGGAGACGTTCTCCCTGCCCCTCCAGCCTCCCCCACCGGGTGTCGACCTGCACGCCGTCCGCGGACTCCGCTTCCTCTCGGCCACCGCCGGGCGCGTCGAACTCGACGATTTCCGTCTCCGGATCCTGCAGGGCGCGATCGGAGCCGGGGCGCCGAACTTCGGGACCTCGTGGGACAAGAAGAAAGGCGTGCTGAGCCTCATCGGCGAGAAGGTCCGCAACACCATCGCGCTGAACGTCTGCGCGATCTTCTTCGTCTGGCTGATCGCACTGCCCGCCGGCATCTACGGTGCGGTCCGGCAGTACACGATGGGGGACCGGACGGTCTCATTCCTCACGTACATCGGGATGGCGATGCCCTCGTTCTTCCTGGCGACGCTTCTGGTGTTCGTGGTCTCGCTGACCTACGACATCCCGAAGACGTCCTGGTGGTCCTGGATGCACGGGATCCTGCCGATCGCGGGGAGGACGAGCCCGGAGCATGACACGATGTCGTTCGCCGGGCAGATGTGGGACATCGGGAAGCACATGATCCTGCCGGTGCTGGTCGGCGTGCTCGGCGGGATCGGCGGGCTCCAGCGGATCATGCGGAGCATGATGCTGGAGGAGCGGCGGAAGCTCTACATCACGACGGCGATGGCGAAGGGGCTGCCGCCGTTTTCGGTGCTGTACAAGCACGCGCTGCGGAACGCGATCATCCCGTTCATCGCGGGGCTGGGGAGCCTGCTGCCGGGGCTGATCGGCGGGAGTGCGTTCGTGGAGATCGTGTTCGACTATCCGGGCATCGGGCGGCAGATGCTCGAGAGCGTGCAGTCGTACGACATTCCCGTGGTGATGGCGAACACCCTGATCGTCGGGCTGCTTCTCGTGCTGGGGAACCTGCTGGCGGATGTCCTGCTGGCGGTCGTGGATCCCCGCATTTCGCTGGAGGGATAGTGGCGATCCTGAAACCCGAGCCGGTCGTTCCGAAGGGTCCGCTGGTGCGGAGCCCGGGGCAGATCGCGTGGGCGAAGCTCCGCCAGCATCCGCTGGCGGGGTACGGGGCGATGGTGCTGGTGGTGCTCTACGTGGCGATGGTGTTCGCGGACTTCCTCGCGCCTTACGACTTCGAGACGCAGTTCCGGACGAAGACATGGCACCGGCCGAGCGTGGTCCGCTGGACGCATGCGGACGGGAGCCTGGCGTGGCCGTACGTCTACAACACGGTGCGGGTGAAGGACGAGGCGTTCCAGGCGCACTATGTGGAAATTGCGCCGGAGAACATGGAGTACCTGCGGGCGAAGCTCGGGAGCCTGCTGCTCGAGGAGCCGAAGGAGAACCCGATCCGGTTTTTCGTGAAGGGCGACCCGCACAAGCTGCTGCTCTGCATTCCGGCGGAGCGGCGCCTGATCGGGATCGATTCCCCGGAGCGGTCGAACCGGCCGGCGCTGTTCCTGCTGGGGTCGGACCATCTGGGGCGGGACATGCTGAGCCGCCTGCTGTACGGGGCGCGGGTCTCGCTGACGATCGGGCTGATGGGGGCGGCGATCACGTTCACGCTGGGGATGCTGATCGGCGGGATTTCCGGGTACTTCCGCGGCTGGACGGACGTGTCGATCCAGCGGCTGATCGAGATGATCATGCTCCTCCCCGGGTTCTACATCATGCTGGGGCTCCGGGCCGCGATCCCGCCCGGCGTGAACCAGATCGCGATGTATTTCGCGATCGTGTTCATCCTGGCCTTCATCGGCTGGGCGGGGCTGGCGCGGACGATCCGTGGATACGTGCTGTCGATCTCGCAGAATGACTACGTGGTCGCTTCCCGGGCGCTCGGGCAGGGCCGGTTCGCGCTGATCGTCCGGCACGTGCTGCCGCAGACCCTGTCGTACGTGATCGCGAGCGTCACCATGGCGATCCCGGGCTATATGCTCGGGGAGTCGGGTCTGTCCTTCATCGGCCTCGGAATCCAGGAGCCGTATGCGTCCTGGGGGAACATGCTCCAGGGGGCCCGGAACGTGAACGACATCAAGCTCCACCCCTGGGTCCTCGCTCCCGGGTTCCTCATCTTCATCACGATCGTCGCCTTCCAGTTCCTCGGGGACGGCCTGCGCGACGCCTTCGACCCCCGCACGGTGCTCCGGCCCAAAAAGGAGTCCGCTTGACCGCCGAAACCCCCCTCCTCGAGGTCCGAAACCTCCAGACGCAGTTCCCCACGTTCGACGGGGTCGTGCGCGCCGTCGACGGCGTGAGCTACAGCATCCCCCGCGGGAAAGTACTGGGGCTGGTGGGAGAGTCCGGGTGCGGAAAGTCGGTGACGGCGTTCTCGATCATGCGCCTGATCCAGCACCCCGGGAAGATCGTCGGCGGGGAGATCCTGTTCGAAGGACGCAACCTCCTCGATCTCCCGGAACACGAGATGCGCGCGATGCGGGGAAACCGGATCTCGATGATCTTCCAGGAGCCGATGACCTCGCTCAACCCGGTCTACACCGTCGGGAACCAGATCGCCGAGGCCGTCGTGCAGCACCAGAAGGTCTCGTGGCGCGAAGGTCACAACCGCGCCATCGAGATGCTCCGGACCGTCAAGATCCCGAACCCGGAACAGCGCGTGGACGAGTACCCGCACCAGATGTCCGGCGGGATGAAGCAGCGCGTCATGATCGGGATGGCCCTCGCCTGCAACCCGACCCTGCTCATCGCCGACGAGCCGACCACCGCCCTGGACGTCACCATCCAGGCCCAGGTCCTCGACCTGATGCGCGAACTCCAGTCCCGCACCGGAATGTCGATGCTCATCATCACCCACGACCTCGGCGTCGTCGCCGAGATCGCCGACCACGTCGCCGTCATGTACGCCGGGCGCGTCGTCGAGTACGCCTCCGTCCGCGATCTCTACGGCCATCCCCAGCACCCCTACACGCTCGGTCTTTTCCGCTCCAAGCCCAGGATGGGCGAAAAACGCGACCGCCTGGAGGCCATCCCGGGCTCCGTCCCCAACCCCCTCGCGTTCCCCGCCGGTTGCCGTTTCCACCCCCGCTGCCCCAAGGTCGAGCCCCGGTGCTCGCAGGACTTCCCTGCGCTGCGCGAAGTCCGGCCGGGGCACTGGGCGGCCTGCCACGTGATCTGAGGGACCATGCCGCTACTCGAGGTCAGGGATCTGGTGAAGCACTTCCCCGTGAAAAAGGGAGTCTTCTCCCGCACGGTCGGGGCGGTGCGCGCCGTGGACGGGGTCTCGTTCACGATCGGCGAGGGGAAGACCCTCGGACTCGTCGGCGAGTCGGGGTGCGGGAAAACGACCGTCGGGCGCGCGCTTCTCCGCCTCATCGAGCCCTCGAGCGGCAGCGTCGGCTTCCAGGGCCGCGACCTCCTCGCCATGGGGCGGTCCGAGCTCCGCGCGATGCGCCGCCAGATGCAGATCATCTTCCAGGACCCCTACTCCAGCCTCAATCCGCGCATGACCGTCGGGACGATCGTCGAAGAGGGGATGAAGATCCACGGGCTCGGCGGAAAGGAGGAGCGCGTGCGGAAGGTCCGCGAGCTTCTCCGGACGGTGGGGCTGATGGAAGAGCACATCAACCGGTATCCGCACGAATTCAGCGGCGGCCAGCGGCAGCGGATCGGGATCGCGCGGGCGCTGTCGGTCCGGCCGAAGTTCATCGTCTGCGACGAGGCGGTCAGCGCGCTCGACGTGTCGATCCAGGCCCAGGTCGTGAATCTGCTGATGGACCTGAAGAAGGAGTACGGGCTGAGCTACCTGTTCATCTCCCACGACCTCTCGGTCGTGGAGCACATCGCGGACGACGTGGCGGTCATGTACCTCGGCGAGATCGTGGAGCGCGCCCCCAAGGAGACGCTCTTCGCCCGCCCCCTCCACCCCTACACGCAGGCGCTCCTGTCCGCGGTCCCGACGCCGGATCCTGCGAAGAAGCGCAACCGGATCATCCTGACGGGGGACGTGCCGAGCCCGATGAATCCGCCGTCGGGGTGCCGGTTCCATCCGCGCTGTCCGAAGGCGATGCCCGAGTGTTCGGTGCGGGTGCCGCTGGAGTATGCGGTGGCGGACGGGCACGGGGTGAAATGTCTGCTGTACGACCCCGCGATCATGGCGCGGAACGGCACGAAGCCCGAGGACCTGATTTCGACCGGGTCGCTGGCGCCCGGGATCGTGGAGAGCGAGCTGGCGAAGGAGCGGGAGCGGCAGGAGGGCGGGGGCACGGCGGGGAATCCCGGGGGCTGAAGGGGTGAGGGCGGGGAGTCCGCGCCCGGGAGACCGGTGTTCGACCTGGAGGGGCCGCCGACGACGGAGTCTCCGACGCCGATTCTCCTTCATCCGCCGGACCTGACGGAGGAGCGGATCTCGGAGGGGGCGGAGCCCGAGTTCCGCGGGATTCCGACGGATCTGGAGCCGGACGGGGGGCCCGGGAACGATCCCGGCGCCGATCCCGGTCCGGGGCGATTGCCGCCGGGACGATGAGGAGAGGGAGCGCATGAAAACCGTATCGATGCTGGCCGGTGTCCTGCTCGCGTCCTCGGCCTTTGCGGGGACGATCGCCGCGGACGCGGTCCAGCCGCACCTGGCGGCAGGGCCGGGCGGGGAATTCGTGTGCGTCTTCGTGAAAGGCGGCAACGTCCAGCTGTCGCGGTCGGACGACGCGGGAGCGACCTGGACGGCGCCGGTGACGGCGATCGACGCGGGCGGGAACGCGAAGGCGGGGCGGCAGCGCGGTCCCCGGGTCGCGGTCGGGGCGGATGGCCTGGTGATCGTCACCGCACCGCTCTGCTTCGACCCGGTGCAGCTGAAGGAGAAGTATCCCAGGACCGAAATCTGGGCGGCCGTCTCGAAAGACGGCGGGCGGACCTTCGGGGCCCCCGCGCGGGTGAACGAGGTCGCCGGAAAGGCGGCGGAGGGACTGCACCAGCTCGGCATCGGTCCCGACGGGGTCGGGCACGTCGTCTGGCTGGACGAGCGCGAGGGTAAAGGGCAGCAGGTCTGGTACGCGAAGCTCACCGACGGGAAGGCCGGGAAGAACCTCCGGATTTCCCCCCCGGTCTGCCCCTGCTGCGCGCCGGGGCTGGCGGTCGACGGCAAGGGGAACCCGGTCGTCGTCTGGCGGGAGATGAGCGACGACGGGAGCCGGGAGATCTTCCTCACGCTGTCGAAGGACGGCGGGAAGGGATTCGCGGCGGCGGTGCGGGTGAACCGGAAGGACACGAAGGTCCCGGACTGACCCATGGATGCGCCCGCGGTCGCGGTTTCGCGCGACGGCAAGGTGCTGGGAGTCGCCTGGATGGCGGCGCCGGACGGGTCGAAGGGGAGGGATGTGTTCTGGGCGGTGGCGAAGGCCGGCGGGGGATTCGGGGGGGACGTGCTGCTGCCCGCGGACAGCCGGGGTATCCAGGGGCACCCGTCCGCGGCCGTGGACGGGGACGGCGCGTTTCACATCGTCTGGGAAGACGGGCGGGCGGACGGGACGCAGATCTGGTACCAGTCCTCCGCGGCGGGAGCGAAGAACGTGGCGCTGAGCGCGCCGGCGGACGGTCCGGCGACGTTTCCGAGCCTGGCGGTCGGCACGTCCGTGGGCGTCGCATGGGAGCAGGTCGGCGGGGTCAGGTTCCTGAAAGTGAAGTAGGGGAAGCCGGCGGCCCCGGATGCGGAGGCGCCGGCCGAGCCGCGGGTCCCCCGGCAGCCCGGGACTGTCCACATTCCGCCGCGGACGGTAGGCTGTGGCCCCGTCGCCGCAGCCCGTCGCTGCGGACTGCCCGCCCAAACCTCCACAGGAGCCGTCTTCCATGGCCGAACAGAGCCCGATCACCCCGCGCGCGAAGGACTTTCCGGAGTGGTACCAGGACGTCATCCGTGCCGCCGACCTGGCGGAGCCTGCTCACGTCATCAAGGGCGCCATGGTCATCAAGCCCAACGGCTACGCCATCTGGGAGAAGATCCAGCGCGAACTCGACACACGCTTCAAGGCCACCGGCCACCGGAACGCCTACTTCCCGCTCTTCATCCCGGAATCGTTTCTCAAGAAGGAAGCGGAGCACGTGGAGGGGTTCAGCCCGGAGCTTGCCGTGGTCACGATCGGCGGGGGCAAGGAACTCGAGGAACGGTACGTCGTCCGGCCGACGTCGGAGACGATCATCGGGCACTTCTTCGCCAAATGGATCCAGACGCACCGGGATCTGCCGATGCTCATCAACCAGTGGGCGAACGTCGTCCGGTGGGAGATGCGGACGCGGATGTTCCTGAGGACGAGCGAGTTCCTCTGGCAGGAGGGGCACACGGCCCACGCGACGCATGAGGAGTCGCTGAAGGAGACGCTGCAGATGCTCGACGTCTACGCGGACTTCGCCGAGAACGTCATGGCGATGCCGGTGGTCAAGGGCCGGAAGACGCTGAACGAGAAATTCGCCGGGGCGGTCATGAGCTACTGCATCGAGGGGATGATGCAGAACGGGTGGGCGCTTCAGGCCGGGACGAGTCACGATCTCGGACAGAATTTCGGGAAGGCCTTCGACGTGAAGTTCCAGACGGTGGAGGGAAAGAGCGAGTACGTCTGGCAGACGTCGTGGGGGGTGTCGACCCGGCTGATCGGGGGGCTGATCATGACGCACTCCGACGATGCGGGGCTGATCTGCCCGCCGAAGCTCGCGACGTACCACGTGGTGATCGTGCCGATCTTCAAGAACGACGCGGAGCGTGCGGCGACGACGGAGGTGGCACGGAGGCTGGCGGCCGACCTCAAGGCGAAGGACCTGACCGTCGTGGTGGACGACCGGGACGAGCGTCCGGGCGCGAAATACTTCGAATGGGAGCGCAAGGGCGCCTGCGCGCGGATCGAGATCGGGCCGAAGGACCTCGAGAAGAACAGCTTCGCCTTCAAGCGGCGCGACCTGGAGAAGAAGGAGTTCGTGCCGATGAGCGGCGGCGTCGCGCATGTGCTGGCGCAGATGGACGCGATGCAGGGGGACCTGCTCCGCAGGGCCCGGGCCTTCCGGGACGCGGGAACGAAGCGGCAGGACACCTGGGACGGGCTGAAGGCCCAGATGGAGGGGCCGGGCGGATTCGGGTCGGCGCACTGGTGCGGGGACGGAAAGTGCGAGGCCCAGGTGAAGGAGGAGACGAAGGTGACGATCCGCTGCATCCCCCTCGACAATCCGCAGGAGGCCGGGGCGTGCGTCCGGTGCGGGCGTCCGTCGCAGGAGCGGGTGCTGTTCGCGCGGAGCTACTGACCTCCCGCCCCGGGGAACCGGGGGCGGGCGGTCATTTCCACGACCAGATCGAGTCCAGCAGCTTTCCGATGACCGGCACGTCCTTGACCGCTCCCTGGAGGATCTCCTTCCGGGCCTCCTCGTTGAACGGCCCCGCGGTCACGTGCGTCTCCACGTCGCGCACCGCCGTGTCGAGGCGCTCCTGCGCCCCCGGTTTCCCGGAGATCAGGTCCGCCAGGGCATCGAGGGCGCCGGCTTCCTTCCGGAAACCCCTGTCGATGTAGTCGATCTCCGCCTTGAACATCGCCTGGTGGAGCTTGGACAGGCCGGGGTGCCCGCCGGCGAACAGGCTGCATGTTCCCTCGATCGGGTCCGCATTGTCGTACGCGCCTCCGTCGGCGCGGTCCCGCAGGTAGCGGATGTTCTGGAGGGCGCCGTCGAGGCGGTTCAGATTGTCGCCGATCTTCCGCAGCCGGTCCGCCGACTCCCCCGCGGGGCCGTCGAGGATGCCGGCGAGCTCCGCGTAGTCGGCCGCGGCGCCGGCCTGGTTCGCGGCCAGCTGCGTCCGGTTCCGCCACCAGGTGATCGTGTCCTCCTTCGCGGGGATCCCGGAGTCGAGGAGGTCCGTCTCGGCGTCGGTCAGCTCCACGATCAGGTCCCTCAGGCGCCCGCTGTTCGGGCCGGGGTCCTTCGCGAGCTCCCGGGCCCGCGCCAGCGCCCCCCGGACCCGGATCCGGTGCACCTGCGTCTCGACCGCGGCCTGCAGGTGGCGCTTCGAGAACTCCAGCTCCGGCGTCGAGAACTTCGCACGCGCAAACAGCGCCAGCGCCTCCCGCCCCGCCTCGCGGGCATCCTCCTCCCCCCTGGCGTCGCCGACCTTCCCCAGGATCGCCCGGGCGCGTTCGAGAAACTCCTGCTCCGCGAGACTCTTCCCCTCCGCGTCGCCGGTGTACAGCGGGACCTCGACCTCCACCGTGTTGTTGTCCTCCGCCATTTCCTCCAGGCGATTCTCCGCGTCCACGACCGCGAGGATCCGCGTGTCGCCCAGCTCCAGCGTCCACGTCGGGCTCCAGGCGTTCATGTACCACCCGCGGATCGCCGTCGGCCGCGCCTCGAACGTCCGCCACTCGCCCGCCCGCCACCCCTTCGCCTCCGTGAGCCGGACGTCGATCGTGCGGCGCCCCTCGCCCGTCTGGGGGTTCAGGACCTGGAAGCGCACGTTGAGGAGAGCATCCGTGTCGGGAGTGCGGCCGATGTTGCGCGTGCGGAGGTGGAGGAAGACTTCTTCTCCCGGTTTCGGGACCCGGGGTTCCAGGGTGAGTTCCGCGGCCACGAGGTCGGGCTTGTCCACGGCGGGAGGGATGAGCAGCGCCAGCGGAAACGTCATCGACGCGGCGCTGCCCTCCGCCCGGAGGTGGAGGGTGACGGTGCCGGCGGCGAGGGCCTCGACCGGCACGACGGTCCCCGCTCCGACACCTTCGCCGTCCGGGAGGACGGGGAGATCGGCGTCGACCCAGAGGAGGGACTCGCCCGCCGTGCGGACGCGGCCCTGGAGGACCGGGTGGCCGGGGATCCGGATCGTCGCCTCCGGGACGAGCCCGGAGAGGGAGATCTGGAGCGAAATCTGCCCGATGGCGCCGGCCAGGCTTCCGTCGTGTCCGTGGGCGGTGTCCCACGTGAACGCAAACGGGAGGTGGAGCACGTTGTCGGTGAGGTCGCCGACGGCGGGGGCGGCCGTGCAGAGCACCCGCGCCCAGGCATTCCCGTTCTGGACGACGAGCGTCCGGGTCTGTGCGGCCGCGGTGGCGCCGGCCTGGAATTCCCGGAGGTCGGCGAGGGCGAAGGCGGCCTCGTTGCGCGCGGCGTGCGCGCGAAGCCGCTCCTCGCCGCCGAACAGGTCGTAGCCGAGGCCGCTGCTGATCCAGGACGACCAGTCGCCGGACTCGTCGTCCGCGGTCGCCAGTTTCGCGATCCGGAGCACCCACCCCGCGCCGCAGACCCGCGATTCCTCCGGGGTCCGCGGGAGGCGGTAGAGCGCATCCCAGAGCCCGGTGGTTTCGTGCAGGCCGCTTACGCGTTCGGGTTCGCCATGCAGGTTCAGCGCGCGCGCCCGCGTGGTCTCCGCCGCCGTGTCGGGAGAATTCGAGAAGACCGCGCCCCAGCCGCGGGGCGCGCGGGGGACGATCCGCCAGACCGTCAGGGCCGGAACGGTCTCCGCGTGGTTCTCCAGCGCGGCGATGTGCGCAGAAAATCCGAGCGAACCGAGAATCGCGGCGCCGTGGTAGGCAAGCGCGGAGTCCTCGCCCGCCAGCGTGGCGCGGAGAAGGGCGAGCGCGGCGGCATCCCCGAAGCGCGCGAGGGCCCCCTGGAGGTAGAGGACGACCGCCTCGCCGGGCCTGCCGTCCAGGACCTTCCGGATGGCGGGATCGTCCTCCCGCCGCGCGAGCCGGAAGACCGCCGCCCCGGCGGCTTCCGCCAGGGCCGGGTCCTTTGCCGAGACCATCCGGAGCAGTCGCGGGACGTCCTCCGAGGTGGCCAGCGTTTCGACCGCGTCCGCGAACGCCATCGCGTTCGTCGACGCTTCCGCGGCATCCGCGATCATGGGCCAGGTGTCGTGCCGACGGAGGATCTCGAGACCCGTGAGGACCGGCCAGGGATTCTTCCGGGCAAGGGCCGCCTTCAGCGCGGCGGCATAGTCGGCGCCGAGCGCCTTCCGGGGCGCGGGGGCCGGATGGCCGAGCGCCGCGAGCAGGCGTGCGCATTCCACGGCCGA
>JABWAY010000450.1 GCA_013360825.1 Candidatus Brocadiia bacterium
GCCGCGGCGCCGGTTGCTGCTTCCGATCCCGGCGAGGCGGGCCACCCCACGCTCCCCCCGGATCCCGGCGTCGCCGGGGAGGACCTGGCGCGGACGGCCCGGGACGCGGAGAGTCTCGAACGCGCCGGGAATTTCCAGGGAGCGCTCGAACTCTGGGGACAAGCGGCGGTCTCGACACCGCGGGGACGCGCCACGGCGGCCCGTGCCGTGGCGGCGATCGAGGGACGCGCACAGACTCGGGTCGAGGAGACCATCAAGGATTCCCCGCGCGGCCCGCGGGGAGCCCTGCGCCTCCGCGAGGTCGCACGCGGGATGCCTCCCGATCTCGCCCGTCGCCTCGAGGAATCCGCGAGGGACCGGGAAGCGGCCTGGCTTCCGGAGGACGGAATCGAGCATTTCCGTGCCGCCGTCCGGTTTCCGGATCTCGACTCGCCGCTTCACCACCTGGCACGGCTGGAAGCCACCACCTCCGCTTCGGAGAAGCCGACGCTGGATCTCGCCCGCGAGATGCTCCGGCACGCCGGGGAGACCCTGCAGTCGGCCTCCGACTGGTACCGCAGCCATGCCGGCGTCGAAGCGGTTCTGCAGCTCGCGGACGGATCCAGGCTTGCGGTAACGCTTGGCGCCGTGGACGAGCAGCGCCGGTCGATTTACGCGACCGTGGAGAAAAAGGTCATCCAGATTCCGCTCCGATCGCTGTCGATCGGCGATTTCCTTTCGCGGGCGACCTGGGGCGTTCCTTCGAAGGGCGACCTGCTGGCGGCGTTCGACGCGGCCTGGCTTCTGGGCACGCGGGAGGATCTGTGGGCCCTGGCGTTCCGCGCGCGGCGCCGCGGGGTTGTCCTCGGGAAGGAGCGCGAGGAGCTCCTCGAACTCAGTCTCCCCGCCGATGTTCTCGCGGCGGTGCACGAAGCGGATCGCCGGCTGGACCGGTCGTGGGAGAGCCGGGAGGAAGCGGGGGCGGCCGCGCGCGCGTACCTCGCCCGGTTTGCGCGCCTGCCGTGCTTCCCCGAGCGGCAGACGGCGCGCGAGCTCCTGGCCTACGCCCGGGGCCCCGCGTCGGTTTCGGATCTCGGCGCGCTTCTCAGCGCCGAAGTCCTCGGCGAAGGAAACCGGGTGACGCTGAACTACGGGCCGGGGGACGAACTTCTTGCCGATGTCGAGGCCTCCGGGACGTGGTCGGTCGAGCCCGCCGGCGCGTTGAGGATCATCCCCGGTCCGGGAGCGCTGCGGATCACGGTGTCGCCGCTGGAATTCTCCGACCCGACCGTGACGCTGCGCATCGCGCCCGCCGGGAGGTTTTCCCTGCTCTTCGCGTCGCGGGGGGCGTTCGAGCAGCTCGCGCTGACCTGCGGGCGGGATGCCGACGGGCGCGCCACGCTGGAGCTGCCGCTGCCCGGGGAAACGCTGTCCGCGGAGGTCCCGCCGGACGGGATCCTCGAGATCCGCCTCACGCTGCAGGGCCGGAGTCTGACGGTGACGCTCCTGGAGACCTCGCGGACGGTCGAGCTCCCCGCCGCCTGGTCCGGCGCGGTCGGCCTGGAGCTGGCGGGCCCGGCGACGATTCACGCGCTCCGGATCTCCGGGTCCGCGGAGTTTCGAACACGGGACCTGGACGAAGAACTCAAGCCGCTGGGGGACGCGGCGCGGAAGCGGGGCGATCGGACGTCGGTCCAGATCGGCAGGTGGACTCCCCGCCCGACGGACCGCGAGGGGCTGGTGTTCCCGGCCGGCGGGCCGGAGACGGCGCTGATTCCGCCGGAGTGGCGCTGGGGCGACCACTGGGCGGCCCGGTTTACCGCGCTTCTGGAGGACGAGGCGGAGCTGACGCTCGAGTTGCGCACGAGCCCGGACTCGGAAGTCCGACTCAGCCTCCTGCCCGGACGCTCCCGCTCCGCGGTGCGCTTCGGGGATGTCTGGCTGACGACCGGGCGGATCGCCCCGATCCTGCGCAACCGCGCCGCCGAATTCGAGATCCAGGTGGCGGACGACCTTGCGAGCCTGGAGATGAACGGAAAGGTGATCTGGAACGGCCGCGTGCACGGGGCGGCGGCGGGAGGGCTGCGGTTCCGGGTCCGGGGCGGCGCGGAAATCCGTCACCTTGACATGGCCGAGCTCCGCCCGACCCGCCGCTGAGCGACTCCACGAAGCTCGTGCGCCGTCCATCCTCGCGCCATTCAGCGTCCTGCGTCGTCGTCGATCCTCATCGAGCTTCACCGACACCGATTCCGGTCTCCTCCCTGCGGGCCGTCGAACCGGCGTCGTCTGAACGACCCGTTTCATCGTGGAACTGCTCAGGAACGGAATTTCCGGAACCCGCGGGGCCGGCGAGCGTCTACAGGGTGCCTACCACAAGGAGACAATCATGCTGCGCCGCATTCTGACGTCCCTCGCCGTGCTCGTTCTCGCCGCCCGGTACGCCGAGGCGGACGGCTTCCTGCGGATCGACACGCCGCACCAG
>JABWAY010000084.1 GCA_013360825.1 Candidatus Brocadiia bacterium
GCCGTCCGCCGTGCGCCGCGGCGCCGCCGGACGGGGGTGCCCCCTCCGCCCGCATCCGGAGCAGCGTCTTCTCCAGCCCCGCGGGAACGACCTCCTCCGCGCCGCACCGTCCCAGCTCGCTCTCGAGCATCGCCAGCAGCCCGGCCATCGCCGCACCGGACAGCATCGTCCGCAGGCGCGACAGCCCCGCGTTCAGCCGGCTTGCGACCGTCCCGGCGGGGATCTGCATCGCGTGCGCCGTCTCTTCCTTCGTCAGCCCGTGGAAGTAGTGCAGCTCCACCGCCAGCCGCTGCTCCTGCGGCAGCTCCGCCACCTTCGACCGCAGTTCCACCCGCGCCGCCGCATCCACCGGGCTCATCGCCGCCTCCTCTCGCCTCGCCGCACGCTCATGCTTCTCCCTCCGCCCCCCGCGACGCCGCTGGTCCAGCGCCGCGTTGACGGCCGCCCGCGCCACGAACGACTTCATCGACCCCACCTGGTCGAGCACCCCGGGGTCGCGGAGGAGTTTGAGATAGAGATCCTGGACGGCGTCTTCCGCCGAGGCGTCGTCCCGCAGGACGCTGCGCGCGACGCGGAAGGCGAGGGCGTGATAGTCACGGACGAGGTCGTCGTAACGCGGCATGTTCGGGTTCCTCACGGGGTCCGATCATAGGACGACGGCGGGGGGCGGGGGTGGTCGGTCCCGCAGAAAAAAAGTCCGGAGGTGGGACCTCCCCCCGACGGCCCGGAATTCGGCCCCTTCCAGCCCCGCCTGTCCGCCGCCCGGGATACACTCCGGTCCCGCCGACGGAATTTCCTTCAGCGAATCCACCGAATCCGGAGGTCAGCAATGAGATCCGCCTTCCTGGCATGGTGCCTCCTCCCCGCGGTCCTCTGGGCCGGCGGCAATGAAATCGTCATCGACAAGGACGGCAGGTGCTTCCTCGACAAGGTCGAGAAGACGCCGGAAGCGCTGGCGAAACACTTCAAGTCCCACCCGGAAGACCTGGGGTCCGCGGGCGACATGAAACTGCTCGCCATCACCTGCGACGGCGCCGCGCCGGTCCGGGCGATCCTGGATGTCCTGGTCCACGGCGCCTCCGCCGAGATCAGCGCGTTCGATGTCACGATCGACGGCAAGACCGTGCCGGTGCGCCTTCCCGTGGACATGGGAATCGAGCTCAGGGACGAAGAGGACGAGGAGAACGCCGAACCGGAGATTCCCCCCACCGTCCTCAGTCTCTGCAGTTCGGAGGACCACCAGGGGCATCCCGGGTTCAGCGAAGGCGAAGGAAACGGTTCCTGGGACAAGTGGAAGGAACACGTCGCCCCCCTGAAAGCCCGGGAGACTGCAACGTCGGTCAGAGGCTGGATCGAAAGGGATCCGGCGAAGGGGATCGATCTCAGCGGAAAAGACGCAGCCGTTGAGCTCGCGCGGAACGCCGTCGCAGCCGTGGTCAGGGCCGGGACCAGGAAACCTGGAATCGTCATTGTCCGCTGCGATCCCGACGTGGCGGCCGGGACATGGCACAAGGTCATCGCGGCGCTGCAGACGGCGGGGGCCGGGGCGATTCAGTACACCCCGATTCCGTAACGGCGATCCTGTCGTGGACACCCTCCGAATCCGGGCCCACGCAGCAAGGATCCGGAGCGACAGCCCCCATAAGGATCGAAGGGCACTCCGCCCTCCCCCGTAGAATCCCCGCATGATCGACGCCGAGGCCGCCTACCTGTTCCGGCACGCCCTCGTCCGGGAGGCGGCGTATCAGCTCCAGCTTCCCGGCGCGAGGGCACGGCTGCATGCGATGGCGCTTGCCGCGGTAGAGCGGCTGTTCGGGGGGCGCGCCCCGGACGCGGCGCTCCTGACGGCCAGGAGTGCGCCCGCATTCCGTCCGCACGGGACCGACGCCTTCGCGATGGAACTCGCGGAGCACGCCCGGATCGGCTCGGCACGATCCGGGAGCGCCTCCGGGACCGAACTGCTGTACCTGCGCCGGGCCGCGCGGAACGCGGAGCGCACGTACCAGCACGCGGCGGCGGAGCGCCTCTGGGTGCGGTACGCGGCGCGTGCGACGGGAGCGGAAAAGGGGGCGGCGTGGAGGGAGGCGGCTGAAGCCACGCGACTGACCGGGGAGTTCCTCCGCGGCGAGATGCACTGCCGAAAGGCAATTGCCCTGCATCGGCGGGCCGGACACCGCGCGCTGGAAGGACTGGCCCACGCCGCCTTCGGCGCCCTGGCCCGCTCATCGGGGGACCGGAAACAGGCCTGGGCGGGGTACAGGCGCGCGCTCGGCATCCTGCTCAAGGGGAGAGACCTCGGCGCCGCGGGCGGCGTGCTCGGCGGGATCGCGACGCTCCAGCGGGAGGAAGGCCGGGTCAGGGAGTCCGCAGCAACGCTGAAACGCGCTCTCGACCTGGTCCGCGCGGCCGGTGACCGGGTCGCCGAACGCCGGCTGCGCGGAAATCAGGCCAACCTCGAGCAGTTCGTCGGAAAGATGCGCGAGGCGGAGCGGGGATACCGGCAGGCGCTGGCTCTCGCGAGGGCGTCAGGGGATCGGCGACTCCAGGGAGCCCTCCTCCTCAACCTGGCAGCGCTTCTGTCCGACACCGGCCGCCTCGCGGCCGCGGGACGGCACTACGAGCGCGCACTGGCTCTCAGCCGGGAAACCGGCGACCGCGCGGCGGAGGGGGTCACTCTCATGAATCTCGCCAATCTCCACGCGCAGTCGGGTCGGCACCGGTCGGCGCAGTCGTGCTACAGCCAGGCTCTGGCGCTCCAGGAGGAGCGGGGAGACCGACGCAACGCGGGCATCACGCTTTCCAATCTGGCGCTCTCGCTTTCCGAAAGCGGGAAGCTCGCCGAGGCCGAACGGAGGATTGCGCAGGCCCTGGCCATTCACCGCGAGACCTCCAATCCGCGGTCCGAGGGGATCGCGCTGGGTTACCTGGCCGGTTTCCAGATGCACCAGGGCCGGCGCGTCGAAGCGGAGGGGACGTATCGGCGGGCGATTGCGCTCCATCGCAAGGTCGGCAATCGGGGGTTCGAGGGGACTCACCGGTGCGGGCTGGCTCGAGTCCTTCTTTCCCGAGGGCGAGTCGGCGCGGCGCGGTCGGAATGGCGCCGGGGTGCGGCGCTGCTCCGCGAGGTCGGGGACACGATCGATCTGGCCCGGCAGCGGCGCGCGATGAGGAGGGCCTGCCGTGAAGCGGGATTGGGGGGTCGGGATCGTGGGTGGGTCTGAAGCGGAGGTCGTCGCAACGGGGCCTCTTCGGGTTCCTCACGGGGTCCGATCCCGGGACGACGGCGGGGTCGGGGTGACCGGAAAAAGAACCGGGCACCTGTATGGGTATGGACGCAGGATTCTCCCTGCCGTCCAATGGGGGGTGTCCCGGGGCCGGAGGACAGGGGTCGGCGTCCTTTAACAGCAGCGCCGGTGAGAGCCGGTTTTCCGCCATCCCGCAGCACGCAGCCGACACCCGCCGTCCTGGAGTAACTCCCTGCCATGCGCGTCTTCCCGATCCTGCTCACAGTCCTCCTGGCCGTCCCGGCGTCCGCCGAAGAGCGTGCCGCCGCTCCCGGCGATGTGCGGGAGTTTCTCCCGCAGGTCGAGAAGGGACACTGGTGGGTCGCCTCGGAGCATCGGGAGGGGACGCCGTCCTCCGAGGCACTCCTGTTCTTCGTCGTCACGGAGGTCGCGCCTGCCCGGGCTTCGATCCTGCTCACCGCGGCGTCGGGGTACTCGCTCATCCTGACCGTGAACCGGGAGACCTGGGCGCTGGAGCAGATCGTGCCCGCCTGCACGACCTGGGACGCGGACGAGGGGCGATTCCGGGTGGCCGCGGATACCCCCCACCTCGTGCGCCTGGAGCGTCCCGGACTGGTGGAATTCCAGGAGTATCCCGCGCTCGACCTGGTCTGGCATGCGTTTCCCGCCGAGGGCGCGGATTCGCTCGTCCTGCTGACGGAATCCGCCGGCGCGAGGACGGCGACGGAGACCCGGCCGCTCACCGGAACCACGACCCTCGACGCGTCCGGCCGGCTCGTCGTGGCGCGGGCGACCTCCGACGGCGCGGAGTTCCGGCAGGTGTGGGAGAAAGGACTCCCCTTCCCCAGAACCGCGTCCTGGAAAGGCGGCCCGGGGCGCGGCGCCGCGACCGTGACCCTGCTCCGATACGGCCACTCCGCGAAGGATCTCCTGGCGGCCGGCGCGGGGAGTTCCACGCTGCACCTCCTGAGCTCGACCTCGACGACGCTCCCCTGCTACCGCGTGGAGCACCGCAACCTCGTCGCGGAGGACGCGATGCGCCGGGCGTCGGAAGTCCTCGCGCCGGGGACCGTGCCCGAGGCGGTCGCGATCGAGGGAACGTCCTGGTGGCGCCCGGGGGACGTCCTGCGCGTCCAGTGGGACATCCGGGCACTGCCGGCGACAAAGGACAGCCCGGCTGCACCGCCGGCCGACCGGAAGAAGATCCCCCCCTCCGGCGAGTTCCTCATCGAGTGCGCCGGCACCTGGCAGGTCGCGGGCGAGGATTGCGTCGCGCTCCTCGCGTGGGGGCGGGATGTCGCCTCCTGGGCCTGGGAGGTGGCGAGACCCTTCCAGCACGTCGATGCCGACGAAGGACTCGCCCGGCTGCTGACCCTCGCGAACCTGGAGGAGTTCTCGAATCCCGAGTACTGGAATCTCAAGACAAACCGCTGGGACCGCCCGGCGTTTCTCAGGGCGATGCGCCGAAAGGCCGCGCCGGTCCGCGACCGCCGCCCGACCCGGTGGCTCCTCCTGGTCAGGCGCGACGACCTCACCCTCAGCGCCCTCTTCAACTTCACCCTGGACCCCCAGCGGCAGATCCAGGACTTCACGCAGCTCGCCGCCGGACTCCCCGCCGGCCCCGTCGGCCTCCGGCAGGCACAGCCCCTCCTCCGCCCGCAGGACTGGCTCCTCTCCCGCGCCCTGACCGGGATCCGGTCGGTGGACACGGGAAGCGTCCTGTCGCTGTCGCAGGCGGAGAAGCAGTTCCGGTTCGAGCTCCTGAAGGGCGAGCCGTGCGGGACGAAGGGGATCCGCAACGTCGAGTTCTGCCGGCTGTTTTCGGCGCTGATCGAGCGGAAGACGGACAAGCGCGAGGCGCTGCTGTCGCTGGAACGCGAGGACGTGATCAAGCTCGAGAACGGCGATGAGGCTGTGGACCTTCGCGAGGAGCTGCGCCTGCTTGAGAAGAAGGGTGCGCGCCGGTCGGTTCATGTGCTTCGGGCGACGGAGGGGCCGGGGCGGCGGATCTACCAGGGGTACGATCTGGTCTTTCCCTGGTGGAAGGAGACGTTTGTCTTTGATGATGTCGAGGGTTACGTCGCGCACCTGCGCCTGGTGGGTCCGTCAGACCGGCCTCCCCCGAAGCCTGGAAAGCCGGAGAAAGAGAAACCGCTGTTCGTGGACAGGCCGACGCCGTCGACGCGGAGCCGCTGAGCTGGGGGGCTCGTCGCGCACGTTCGGAGCGTCCGCAGGGGTCGGCGGAGTCGATTCACCCGCCTGGCGGGCGGTCTGACCTGCCCCGAGGGGTTGAGGAGGAGCCGCCGGCAATCTACTTGCCATAATGCGCAATCGTGAATAGTCTATCCGGGTGCCGCGCGCCCTCCCCCACCCACCCCCAGCCCCGCCCCCACGCGCAGAACTCTTCCGCACCCTCGCGGACAACGACCGACTGACCCTCCTCGCCCTCTGCGCCCAGGAAGAACTCGCGGTCAGCGAGCTCGCCACGATCACGCGCGACAGCCAGCCCCAGATCACCAAGAAAACCCACGCCCTCCGCGACGCCGCGCTCCTCCTCGCGCGCCGCGACGGCAATCGGACCCTCCTCCGAACCGCCGACTCGACGGACCCCGTCGTCCTCGCCGCGCTCGCCGAGGGCCGCGCCCTCGCCGCACGCTCGGGCGCGCTCGGGCGCGTCGCCGGGGTCGTCGCCCAGCGCGAGGAGTCGAGCCGGCGCTTTTTCGAGGACGCTTCCCAAAGCCCCATTCTCGTAGAAGGGTCGGCCCTCCTGCCCTTTCTCCCCGTCCTGGCCCCGCTCGTTCCGAACCGCGCCCTGGCGGTCGACGTGGGAACGGGGGAAGGCGCGTTCCTGCCGATGCTGGCGGCGCTGTTCGAACGCGTGATCGGGGTGGACCGGAGCCCGGCGCGGCTCGCGCGCTGCGCGGCGCGGCTGCAGGGGATGGAGATCCACAACGTCCGGCTCTGCTCAGGGGATGTCGACGACCCCGCGGTGCAGGAGGAGATCCGGCGCGCGGTGCCGGGAGGCGGCGCGGATCTCGTCCTGCTGGCGCGCGTCCTCCACCACGCCGCGCTTCCCGGTGAAACGCTGGCCGCGGCGGCACGGCTCGCCCGCGAGGGCGGACGCCTCCTGATCGTCGACTACCTCCCGCACGACGACGAGTCCCTCCGGGAGCAGGGGGACGTCTGGCTCGGGTTCGCGCCCGAGAAGCTCCACTCCCTGGCGGTGGGCGCCGGCCTTGCGGTCGAGTCGATCGCCCCGCTCCCGCTCCGGCTCCCCGCCTCTGAACCCGACCGCCATCTCCCCTGGCAGCTGGCCGTCCTGACGGCCTGCCCTTCCACGAAACCACGTCCGTAAACCCGCAACAGGAGACCGAGACATGAACAGCCGCACGGAATTCCCCGCCTACATCGTCCGCGACATCGGCGAGGCGGAGTTGGGCCGCAAGAAGATCAGGATGTCGGAGAAGGAGATGCCCGGGCTCATGGCGCTGCGGGCGGAGTACAAGGGCAAGGCGCCGCTCAAGGGAGCGCGGATCGCCGGGTGCCTGCACATGACGATCGAGACCGCGATCCTGATCGAGACGCTCGTGGAGCTCGGGGCGGAGGTCACCTGGACCTCGTGCAACATCTTCTCGACCCAGGACGAGGCCGCCGCCGCGATCGCGAAGGCCGGCGTGCCGGTCTTCGCCTGGAAGGCCGAGACCCTGACCGAATACTGGGCGAACATCGACCGCCAGGTCAGCGCCTTCAAGGGCGGCAAGGGCCCGAACCTCCTCCTCGACGACGGCGGCGACCTGACGCTGCTGGTGCACAAGGGGGTCGAGTTCGAGAAGGCGGGGAAGGTCCCGGATCCGGCGACCGCGGCAAACGACGAGCTCAAGGTCATCCTGACGCTCCTCCAGGAGTCGCTCAAGAAGGACCCGCAGCGGTTCACGCGGATGGCACCGGAGATCAAGGGGGTCTCGGAGGAGACGACGACCGGGGTCCACCGCCTGTACGAGATGGCGCAGAAGAACCAGCTCCTCATCCCCGCGATCAACGTCAACGACTCGGTCACGAAGTCGAAGTTCGACAACAAGTACGGCTGCCGCGAGTCGCTCTTCGACGGCATCAAGCGCGCCACCGACGTGATGGTGGCGGGGAAGGTCGTCGTGATCGCGGGGTTCGGGGACGTGGGGAAAGGGTGCGCGCAGGCCGCGCGCGGCCTCGGCGCCCGCGTCGCCGTCACCGAGATCGACCCGATCTGCGCCCTGCAGGCCGCGATGGAGGGGTACGACGTCGTCACGATGGACGACGTCGCCGCGACCGGGGACATCTTCGTCACCGCCACCGGCTGCGTGAACGTCGTCAACCAGCGCCACATGCGCGAGATGAAGGACGGAGCCATCCTCTGCAACATCGGGCATTTCGACAGCGAGATCGAGGTCGGCTGGCTCGAGAAAAACCCGGAAATCAAGGAGGAGAACGTCAAGCCGCAGGTCGACCAGTTCGTGTTCCCGGACGGAAAGCGGCTGATCCTGCTCGCGCGGGGGCGGCTCGTGAACCTCGGCTGCGGGACGGGACACCCCAGCTTCGTCATGTCGAACTCGTTCTCGAACCAGGTCCTGGCGCAGATCGCCCTCTGGAACAACGCCGTGCACGGCAAGGACACGCTGACGGGGCTGGCCTTCAAGCCCGGGACGGTGAGCGTGCTCCCGAAGCGGCTCGACGAGAAGGTCGCGGCGCTTCACCTCGCCAAGGTCGGCGCGAAGCTGACGAGGCTGACGCCGGAACAGGCGCAGTACATCGGGATCGCCGTGGAAGGGCCGTTCAAGCCGGAGCACTACCGGTACTAGGCGGGCGGCAGGAAGGCGTTTCACCAGCCTGATTCGAGTAGAGTTCCGGGCCGTCGCCCGCCCCCAACCCGGGTGGCGGCCCGGACCTGATTTTCAGACCGCATCCCTCCCGAGGAGCCCTTCATGAAACGGATCGTCGCGACAGTCCTGGCAGCCGCTCTCCTGTGCTGGCCGGTCTCCGCCGAAGATGCCCCGGCCCCCCCGACGCCGGAAAAGGAACACGCCTGGCTCGAGCAGCTGGCGGGGGAATGGGACTCCGAGGCCGAGATTCCCGGCGGGGAGGGTCAGCCGCCGATGAAGGTCACCGGAACCGAGAGCGCCAGGATGCTCGGCGGCTTCTGGCTCCACTCCGAGATCCGCGCGGAAATGATGGGGACGCCGTTCGTGGGCGTCATGACGGTCGGGTTCGATCCGGCGACGAAGAAGTATGTCGGGACCTGGGTGGACTCCACGACGAGCCTCCTCTGGAAGTACGAGGGAAGCGTGGACGCGACGGGCCGGATCCTGACGCTGAACTCGGAGGGCCCCCATCCGAGCGATCCCGCGAAGACGGCAAAGTACCGGGAGGTCATCGAGATCCAGGACAAGGATCACAAGACCTTCACGTCCCAGATTGAGATCGACGGAAAGTGGGAACGGATCATCAAGGTGAGCTACACCCGGAAGACATAGATGGAGATCCGGGACTTCGCCCTCCGCGTTCTCCTGTCGAATTCGCTGGCGGAGAAGCTGGCGCCGCCGGCTGAGCCGGTCACGGACGAGCGCCCAGGGGCGGCGATCGTGACGCCGGATACCCCCGGGCGGCCGGCGGGTCTGCGCATGGCGCGCCGGGGCGACCGGGCCCGGCTCCCGGCGGAGCGCGAACTCCATCGCGACGAGCCCCGCGCCGTCCTCCTCCATTTTTTCGCCAATCACGAACTTCTCGCCACGGAGCTGATGGCGCTCGCCCTCCTCCGCTTCCCCGAAGCGCCCCCCGCGTTCCGCCGGATGCTGCTCCAGACGCTTCGCGAAGAGCAGGTCCACACGCGCCTCTACATGGAGCTCATGGCCCGGAGCGGGCTGGCGCTGGGCGACCTGCCGGTGAACGGGTATTTCTGGCGGCAGGTTTCGGGGATGGAGTCGCCGCTCGACTATGTCAGCCGGCTGAGCCTGACGTTCGAGCAGGCGAACCTCGACTATGCGCACCATTTCTCCGGTGTGTTCGCCCGCCTGGGCGATGCGGACACGGCGGGGTTGCTGCGGCGGATCTACGAGGACGAGATCGGGCATGTCGGGTGCGGGGTGCACTGGCTGCGGAAGTGGAAGCGGCCGGAGGAGAGCGATGTCGCCGCGTGGACGTCGGTGCTGCGCCCGCCGTTCACCGTTGCTCTGGCGCGGGGGCGGGTGCCGTTCAACGCGGAGGGGCGGCGCCGGGCGGGGCTCGACGCCGGGTTCATTGCCGCGGTGGAGGGCGCCGTGCCAGGGCGCCGCGCCCATGCCGATGTTTTTCTTTTCAACCCCGGCGCCGAACGCGCCGCGCTGGAGCGCGACGCGAAGGCGGGGCGACGCGACCGGACGACGGGGGTCCTCGCGCGGGACCTGGACCTCCTCCCCCTCCTGTTCTGCCGTGCGGGAGATATCGTCCTCGTCCAGCGCACTCCCTCGGACGAACATCTCCGCTCCCTCCGGGACGCAGGTCTGCCGTCCGCGGAATTCGAGGTGCTCGACGCGACCGGCCGGATCCCCGCCGCCAGTCCTCTCCTCGGGGAGAAGCGCGGCGCGCTCCGACCCTGGGGATGGAGCGCCGACTCCGCGGAGGTCCTCTCCCCTCTCGCCCCCGGCGGCGCCGCTTCCCTCCCCTGGAACGAGGCGATCCGCGGGCTCTACTCGAAAGTCACGGCCGCGCGCCTGCTTTCGGAGCTGGACGTCCTCCCCGAGGCAGCCGCGCTTGCGGGACGACCGTGTCTGACCGTTCAGGAGACGGAGGCCGCGATCGCCGCCTGGGTGGAGCGCGGACACGAGGCTGTCCTCCTCAAAGCTCCCTGGGGGCTCGCGGGGCGCGGCATGATCCGGGTCCTGCCGGGTGCGCTTCCCTCCCCGCAGAAGAGCTGGATCGAGGCCGTCCTCGCGGAGCAGGGGGCGCTCGTGGCGGAGCCGTGGCTCCGGCGGGTCGCCGACTTTTCGGCGCACTACGACGTCGCCCCCGGCCGGCGGCCGCGGTATCGCGGGATGGTGCGCCTGGTGAACGACGGCGCGGGGCGGTTTGTGGCGTGCGTCGCGGCGAGGCCGTTTCACCGGCTGCTGCCGCCGGACGCGGCGCGCGCGATGCAGGAGTCCGGCGCGCACCGGATTTACGAGGACGTTCTCCCCGACCGCCTCGCCGGCGTCCTCGGCGACAGCGGGTTCCGGGGATGGCTCGGCGTCGACGCGTTTCTCCACCGCGATCGGGCGGGCGGACTCCGGCTCCGTCCCGTCGTCGAGATCAACCCGCGCGGCACGATGGGGCGTGCGACGCTGGAAGCGCGGAGGTTCGTGGCGCCGCAGGTCCCGGTCGCCTGGCGGATCTTCTCGCGGCGGCACGCCCTCGAGTCGGGGGCTGAATCGCTCGTTGCGTTCGCGGGGCAGTTGCGTCAGGCGCACCCGGTCGTCCTGAAGGACGGACGGCTCCTGTCCGGGGCGGTCTGCCTCAACGATCCCGGCGCCGCAGAGACGTTTCTCGGCGTGCTCTTCGCCGGAGATCCGGCGCGCGCCTGCTGTCCGGGGGAGTCCGGCGAAGTCCCTCCCCCGCCAGGGAAATCGCGCAACCCGGCGCCGCCGGCCGGGTTCGATCCTCAGAACCCCTGATTCGCTGGAGCCGCACCGGATGCGCACCCTCGCCCTGCTGGCCCTGCTCGCCGTGCCCGTCGCCGCCGGCGACTGGCGGACCGAAATGAAGAACGTCGCGCTTCCGATGCGGGACGGCAAGTCCCTGGCCGCGGACATCTACCTGCCCGCGAAGGAGGGGACGTACCCGTGCGTCCTGATTCAGACTCCCTACAACAAGACGCTGATGGGGACGGTGATGACGCTCGCGAACGTCCCCGGCGGCGAAACCGGCCGTGGTGCGACGAGCGACATGAAGGTCTTCATGGACCGGGACAACTACGCCTACGTCTTCGTCGACTGGCGCGGGTTCTACGGGTCCAAAGCCGCGATGGCCGGCGTGCGGGGAACCGGGTTCAAGCGCGGGCTGGACGGCTACGACTGCGTGGAGTGGATCGCGGTGCAGCCCTGGAGCAACGGGAAGGTCGGGACCTGGGGAGGGAGCGCGCTCGGGAAACAGCAGCTCGACACCGCCGCGGAGCATCCCCCGCACCTCGTCTGCTGCGTCCCGCTCATCGCGGCGATGGGTTCCGAGTACGAGGCCTACTACGAAGGAGGCGTCCTCCTCGAGGGCCATGTCGAACGCCTCGACCAGCTCGGCTTCGGGGTCGGCGATCTCGTCAAAGCCGCCCCCCTCCCGTGGCAGCCTGTCTGGACACTTGCGGAGAAACGCACGTTCCGGCCCGGGGAGATCCAGGTCCCCTGCCTGATGGTGACCGGATGGTGGGACAACTACCCGGACCTGATCGTGAAGACATTCGAAGGGATCCTCGCGCAGGGGGGCGAGGCGGCACGGAAGGGGTCGCGCCTTCTGATCGGTCCCTGGGACCACGTGCGGGTCGGCGTGGCCGAGCAGGGGGATCTGACATTCGAGAAGGCGTCGCTCGAGTCCGGGCGCGCGGCGAAGGCGTTTCTCGACTTCCACCTGCGCGGGATCACGGACAACGGGTGGGACAAGACCCCGCGGGTCCGGTACTGGGTTGTGAACGAGGACGGCTGGAAGTCGTGCGAGTCGTGGACCGCGCTCCCGCGTGGAACGAAGTCGTTCCCCCTGCCGGTTCCCGCGGCCGCCCCGCAGACGGAGCCGAAGGAAACCCCGACGGTCACCTGGACGTTCGACCCCGTCGACCCTTCGCCGACCCTGGGCGGAGCGAATCTCCCCCCGATGGCGCACGGGCCGACCGATCACTCGGCGCTCTCCGGGCGCAAGGACGGTGCGTGGTTCCGGCTGGGACGGGGCGAGGAGCCGCTCCGGATCAACGGCCACGTCGAACTGACGCTGGTGTTCGAGGCGAACGCCCCGGACTGCGATTTCACGGCCCGCCTCTGTGTGGCAGCCCCGGACGGCCCTCCGATTCTCCTGACCGAAACGGCGGCGCGCGCGAAGGTCCGCGACGGAAAGCAGATCCAGCTCCTCCAGCCCGGAGTGAGCGCGACGCTGACGCTCCGGTTCCCCTCGATCGCCGCGACGGTACCGCCGGGGCATGAGCTCAGCGTCTACCTCGCGAACACGAACTGGCCGCGCTACGAGCGGAACACCGGGACAGGGGCCGACCACTGGGACGAAAAGGCGGCCCAGCCGGTGAAGGTGACGATTCACGCGAAGGGGAGCGAGATCCGGATCCCGTCTGCGAAGGAGTAGCGGTCAGCGCCACTCGTGCTTCGGGTATTTGCGCTGGAGTTCCTTTTTCACCCGGGGGTAGTGGTCGCGCCAGAACCCGGCGAGGTCGGCGGTGACCTGGACCGGGCGCTGGCTGGGGGCGAGGATGTGGAGAAGCGGGGTGACGCGACCGAGCGCGATCGCCGGGATTTTCGGGACGTCGTAGAGGTCCTGGATCCGCAGGGCGAGGTGCGGCGCGGCCTCGGGTTCGTAGAGAACTTTCGGGCGGCGCCCGTTCGGGAGTTCGAGGCGTTCGGGGGCGTGCCGGTCGATCAGCCCCTGCTGGGCGCCCGACAGCCACCCGCGGAGGACCGGCATCACGCCGCGCCCCTTGACCTCCTTCCAGGAAATGGCGCCCGCGCAGAGCTGCTCGAGAAGGGTGCGCCGGTCGTCCGGGCCGATCGGGGGGATCCCGAGGTCGGGGGCGACGCGGGCGAGGAAGTTCACGCGCTCGATCCACTGCGCCACCGCGGCGTCCCACCCGTCCGGGACGAGCCGCCCCGCGAGGATCTCCTCCGCGAGAAGGCGGGCGGCGTCCCCGGCGGGCGGCGGAACCCCCCGGCGGTCGATCGCGAGGTCGCGGAACCGCGTCGTCTCCTCCGCCACCACCCGTTTCGACTCCATGTCGAACTTCGCCGCGGTCCGGCGGGTGATCTGCGTCGGAAAGAGCTCTTCGAGCCACGCCGGCTCGATCGCGGTGACGAGCGAGAGGAGCGCGCCCTGGGCGCGGTCGCGTCCGTCGAGTTCGCGGATGTCGGCGGCGACGATCAGGGGAGCGCGCCGGACCACGGACTCGCGGGCGAGCACGCCGCGGCGGGCGTGGACGACCTCGCAGCGCAGCGTCGCGCCGTCGACGCGCCGCGCGACCCGATCGGGGAATGCGGCGAGGATC
>JABWAY010000085.1 GCA_013360825.1 Candidatus Brocadiia bacterium
GGCGGCGGGCGAGGCGGACGCCGGTCGGGGTCAGGTGCAGGTGAACCTGCCGGCGATCGGCGGCATCGCGCCGGCGGACGACGAGGCCGCGCCCCTCGAGGAGGTCCGCGAGGCTGCTGGCGCTCGAGATATGGAGGTACATCTCCTGGGCGAGATCGCCGACGGGAAGATCGGGTTTCCGGAGCAGGACCTGCAGCGCCCACGCCTGCGGTCCCGTGACGCCGTGGTCGCGCAGCGACCGGCGCGAGTACTGCTCGATGTACTGGAAGATCCGCTGCAGCGCCTCCGCCGCCTCGCGCAGACGGGCGCGCCTCCCTGCGTGCGGGGTGCCGGGCCGGCGGCGGGCGGGTGAAGTGTCCATGACCCTGCGGAGGATAGGCCCCCGGCCGCGGGCGGGCAAGACAATAATACTTGGATATCCAATGATTGTGTTTCCAATTGATTGACAGTCCCGCCGCCGGCTGTTATAGGAAGGCGTGCGCCGCGCCTTTCGCGGCCTCTTTCTGAGAGGGGATTCGATATGGCCAGAGCGACGGCCGCCGCGCGCACCACGCGTGCCCAGCGGCGCATCCTGATCGAGAACGTCCGCCCCTCGGTGGACGGCGGACGGCACCCGGCCAAGAGGACTTCCGGTCAGCCGTGCGAGGTTGCCGCGACCATCGTCAGGGACGGACACGCGACCCTCCATGCCGTCGTCCGCTGGCGCGCCGCGGGGCGCGCGGCGGCCACCGAGGTTCCCATGACCCTCACGAATCCCGGGCTCGACCTCTGGACCGGCGCCTTCCCGCTCGAACAGAACGGGCGGTACCACTTCACCGTCGAGGCCTGGACCGATGTCTACGCCACGTGGCTGGCGGATCTCCGCAAACGCGTCTCGGCGGGGCTCGAAGTGCGGAGCGAGGCGATCGAGGGAGCGGCGATCGTGGAGGCCGTGGCGGCAAAGGCGCCGGCACGGGAGCGCCCGGGGATCCGGGCGATGGCGGCCCGTCTCGGCGGCGCCGCGGGATCGCCGGCGGCGGCCCTGGAAACGGCGACCGACCCGGCCCTGCTCGAGGTGATGAACCGCCTGCAGCCCCGGACGGACGCCGCACGCTTCGAGCCGGAACTCTGCATCGTCGCGGAGCCGCCGCTCGCACGGTTCGGCGCCTGGTACGAGATGTTTCCGCGCTCGCAGGGGACGCGACCCGGCGTCGCGTCGACCTTCCGCGAGGCGGAAGCCCGGCTCGCGGACATCCGCGACCTGGGATTCGACGTGGTCTACCTCCCGCCGATCCACCCGATCGGCCGGACGGCGCGGAAAGGCCGGAACAACTCACTGGTGGCCGGGCCCGGCGACCCCGGGAGTCCGTGGGCGATCGGCAACGAGCACGGCGGCCACGACGCGGTCGAGCCGGCCCTGGGGACGATCCGCGACTTCGATCACTTCGTCGAGATCGCCCGGCGGCACAATCTCGCGATCGCGCTCGACTTCGCGCTCCAGTGCTCGCCGGACCATCCCTGGGTGAAGAAACATCCGGAGTGGTTCTACCGGCGTCCGGACGGGACGATCCGCTACGCCGAGAATCCGCCGAAGAAGTACGAGGACATCTACCCGCTCAATTTCGACTCGCCGGATCACGAGGCGCTCTGGAAGGAGATCCGGCGGGTTCTGGAATTCTGGATCGAGCACGGGGTGAAGATTTTCCGGGTCGACAATCCGCACACGAAGCCCGTCGAATTCTGGCGGTGGCTGATCGAGGACATCCAGGCGGCGCACCCGGAGGTCTTCTTCCTCGCCGAGGCGTTCACACGGCCGCCGATGATGAGCGCGCTGGCGAAGGCGGGGTTCAGCCAGTCGTACACGTACTTCACGTGGCGGAACACGAAGAAGGAACTGACGGAGTACGCGACCGAGCTCTCCTCCCTCCCCTGCCGCGACTTCTTCCGCCCGAATTTCTTCACGAGCACCCCCGACATCCTCCCGGAGATCCTGGTGACGGGAGGGAGGGCGGCCTTCCGGATGCGCGCGGTGCTGGCCGCCACGCTGTCGCCGACATGGGGGATCTACAGCGGTTACGAGATCTGCGAGAACGCGGCGATCTCCCACCACGCGGTGCCCGGCGAGTACGAGTACGCCGACTCGGAGAAGTACCAGATCCGGACGCGGGACTGGAACGCGCCGGGGAATATCCGGGCGGACATCGCCCGCCTGAATGCGATCCGCCGGGAGAACGAGGCGCTGCAGTTCATTTCCGGTACCGTCTTCCTGGAGTCGACCTCCGACGCCCTGCTGGCCTACCTGCGCATCGCGCCGGACCGCCGGAACGCCCTCGTCGTCGTCGTGAACCTCGATCCGCACGAAGCCCGTGAGGGCAGGGTCGCCGTCCCTCCGGAACTCGTCGGGCTGGCCCCCGGCGAGTCCTGGATCGCCCACGACCTCCTGACCGGCGCCCGGTACGACTGGTCCGAGCTCAACTACGTCCGTCTCGATCCCGCCGTTCAACCTGCGCACATCCTGAAAGTGGAACGCCGCTGACGATGACAAAAGCCTACGAAGGACCCCAGGACCCGCTCTGGTACAAGGACGCGATCGTCTACGAGCTGCACGTCCGCTCGTTCCACGATTCCAACGGCGACGGGGTCGGCGATTTCCCCGGCCTCATCGAGAAACTCGACTACCTGCAGGATCTGGGAGTCAACACGATCTGGATCCTCCCGTTCTACCCCTCGCCGCTCCGCGACGACGGGTACGACATCGCGGACTACTGCGACATCAACCCGACCTACGGGACGATGAACGACTTCAAGGAGTTCCTCCGCCAGGCCCACCGCCGCGGCCTCCGGGTGATCACGGAACTCGTCCTCAATCACACCTCCGACCAGCACCCCTGGTTCCAGCGCGCCCGCCGCGCCCCGAAAGGCTCCCGGCACCGCAATTTCTACGTCTGGAGCGACACCCAGGAGCTCTACAAGGAAGCGCGGATCATCTTCAAGGACTTCGAGAAGTCGAACTGGGAATGGGACCCGCTCGCGAACGCCTACTACTGGCACCGGTTCTACGCCCACCAGCCCGACCTCAACTTCGACAACCCCGACGTCCACAAGGCGCTGTTCCGCGTCGTGGACTTCTGGCTCGGCCTCGGGGTCGACGGACTCCGCCTGGACGCCGTCCCGTACCTCTTCGAGCGCGAGGGGACGAGCTGCGAGAACCTCCCGGAAACTCACGCCTTCCTGAAGCAGTTCCGCGCGCACGTCGACGGCAAGTGGAAGAACCGGATGCTCCTGGCGGAGGCCAACCAGTGGCCCGAGGACGCCGCCGCCTACTTCGGGAACGGCGACATGTGCCAGATGGCGTTCCACTTCCCCATCATGCCGCGGATGTTCATGTCGGTGTACATGGAGGACCGGTTCCCGATCGTCGACATCCTGCAGCAGACCCCGGCGCTTCCCGATCCCTGCCAGTGGGCGCTGTTCCTGCGGAACCACGACGAGCTCACGCTCGAGATGGTGACGGACGAGGAGCGGGACTACATGTACCGGGTCTACGCGAATGACCCCCAGGCGCGCATCAACCTCGGGATCCGCCGCCGCCTCGTCCCCCTCCTCCAGAACAACCGCCGCAAGGTCGAACTCCTCAACGGCCTCCTGTTCTCCCTGCCCGGCACCCCCGTCATCTACTACGGCGACGAAATCGGGATGGGCGACAACATCTACCTGGGCGACCGGAACGGCGTCCGCACGCCGATGCAGTGGAGCTCCGACCGGAACGCCGGTTTCTCCCGCGCCAATCCCCAGCGTCTCTTCTTCCCCGTCGTCACCGACCCGGAATATCACTTCGAGGCGGTCAACGTCGAGGCCCAGAAGAACAACCCGCATTCGCTGTTCTGGTGGATGAAACGGCTGATGGCGCTCAGCCGCCGGTTCAAGGCGTTCGGGCGGGGCACGATGGAGATGCTCAACCCGGACAACCGGAAGGTGCTGGCGTTCGTGCGGCGGACGGCGGACGAGACGATCCTGGTGGTGGCGAACCTCTCGCGGTTCGTGCAGCACACGATGCTCGACCTGTCCGCGTTCCGGGGCCGGACGCCCGTGGAGCTGTTCGGGCGGACGGAGTTCCCGAAAGTCGGTGATGCGCCGTACGCCTTCATGATGGCCCCCCACACCTTCTACTGGTTCCTCCTGGAACCGTCCCGTCTGGCCGAGACCTCCGTCCACCGGACTCCCCCGACCGGCCCCGTGATCGAGGCATCCGCGGGCAGCTGGCAGGCGGTGGTCACGGGGCAGGACCGGAAGGCGTTCGAAGCGGCGCTGGCGCGCTGGCTGCCGTCGCGGCGCTGGTTCGCCGGGAAGGCGCGGGTGCTCAAGGCCGTTTCGGTGTCCGAAACCGTCCCGCTTCCGCTGGCCGGCTCAGACGCGATGCTGGCGGTGGTGAACTGCGAGTTCAACGAGGGCGCGGCCCAGCAGTACACGCTGTTCCTCTCCTGGGCCGAGGGAGCGGCCGCCGGGAAACTCAGCGAGGACCAGTCGCAGGCCGTGGTCGCGCGCGTGCGCCTCCGCGGGACGGAAGGAATCCTCTACGACCCGGTGCACGACCCCGGGTTCTGCTCCGGGCTGATGGAGGCGATCGCGCAGAAACGCGGGTTCAACGGAACCGCCGGCCGGTTCACGGCGGCCCGCCTCCTCCCGGTCCGCGAACTCTTCCCCGACGGCGGACAGCCTCCACCGCCCAGCGTCGCCCGCGGCGAACAGAGCAACACCTGCATCGTTTACGGCGACGCGTTCGTGCTGAAGCTGATCCGTCGCGTGGAGAACGGCGTGAATCCGGACCTGGAGATTCCGCGCTTCCTCCTCGGGAAAACCGGATTCACCAACGTTCCCCCGCTGGCCGGGACGCTCGAGTACCGCCGGTCCGACAGGGACTCCGCGACGGTCGGGGTCATGACCCGCTACGTGCCGAACCAGGGCGACGGGTGGACGTACACGCAGGATGCGCTCGGCCGCTACTTTGAGACGCTCCTCTCCGCCCCCGCACTGCCGGCGGGCACGGTCCCGCGCGTCCAGCCGCTCCGGCTCGCCGATCAGCCTCCGCCGGGGCCGGAGATCCTGCAGCTGTTCGGCCCTTACCTGGAAATCGCACGCCTCCTCGGCCAGCGGACCGCGGAACTCCATCTCGCCCTGTCGTCCGACGCCGAGACCCCTGAGTTCGCGCCGGAGCCGTTCACGCCGTTCTACCTGCGATCCGTCCAGCAGTCGATGCGCAACCTGGTCGCCTCCGTCTTCCCCGTCCTGAGACAGCGCCTCAAGGAACTCCCCGAGAACGTCCGCCCCGTCGCCGAAAAGGTCCTCAATGCGCGCGACGAAGTGCTCGCCCGGCTGTCGAGCTTCACACGCCTCCCCATGGACGCCTCCAGGATCCGGATCCACGGCGACTTCCATCTCGGCCAGGCCCTCTTTACAGGCAAGGACTTCGTCCTCTTCGATTTCGAGGGCGAACCCGCCCGGTCGCTCGGCGAGCGCCGTCTCAAACGCTCCGCCCTGCGCGACGTCGCCGGCATGCTCCGGTCGTTCCACTACGCCGCCTGGGCCGCGCTGTTCCAGCGGGAGGCGGGGGCGGACCTGCCGCCGGAGCGGATGCGTGAACTGGAGGCGGGCGCGAACCTGTGGCACGCCTGGGCCGGGTCGGCGTTCCTGAAGGCGTACCTGGAGCGAGCCGGAAAATCGGTCTTCCTCCCCACGTCGCGATCGGTGATGGGGGCCTTCCTGGAGGCGTATGTCCTGGAGAAGGCCGTCTACGAACTCGGCTACGAACTGAATAACCGTCCCGGATGGGTCAAGATCCCGCTCCTGGGGATTCAGCAGATTCTCGAACAGGAGGCGCGATGAACGCCGGAGCCGTCCGTCACGACGTCACCGTCTTCGGCGAACAGGACTTCCACCTGTTCAACGAGGGCACGCACTGCCGGCTGCACGAACGCCTGGGGGCCCTCCTCCAGAAGACCGGAACGAATTTCGCGGTCTGGGCCCCCGGGGCCTCGGCCGTCTCGGTCATCGGCGACTTCAATGCCTGGACCCCGGACACGCACCCCCTCCAGGCTCGGGGCGGGTCGGGAATCTGGGAGGGATTCGTTCCGGGGGTGGGAAGCGGGGCGCTCTACAAGTTCCACATCGTCTCGGAGCGGATCGGCTGGAGCGGCTCGAAGGCGGACCCGTTCGGGGCGATGCACGAGCAGCACCCCGGGACGGCCTCGATCGTCCGCGGCTCCGCCTATGCCTGGGGGGATGCGGACTGGATGAAGACCCGGAAGGCGCGCAGCGCCCAGGACGCCCCGGTCTCCATTTACGAGGTCCATCTCGGCTCCTGGCAGCGGAACCCGGGGGAGGCGCACCGGCCGCTCTCGTACCGCGAGATCGCGGAGCCGCTGGCGGACTACTGCCGCAAGATGGCGTTCACCCATGTCGAACTGCTCCCCGTCATGGAGCATCCGTTCTACGGGTCGTGGGGATACCAGACGACCGGGTACTTTGCGCCGACGTCGCGCTACGGAACCCCCGAGGAGTTCATGTACCTGGTCGACGTCCTCCACCAGGCCGGACTCGCGGTCATTCTCGACTGGGTCCCGTCGCATTTTCCGAACGATGCGCACGGGCTGGCCCTGTTCGACGGGACTCATCTCTTCGAGCACGCCGACCTGCGACAGGGATTCCACCCCGACTGGAAGTCCTGCATCTTCAACTACGGCCGGCACGAGGTCCGGAGCTTCCTCCTCTCCAGCGCCGTCTGCTGGCTCGATCGCTTCCACGCCGACGGCCTCCGTGTCGACGCCGTCGCCTCGATGCTCTACCTCGACTACTCGCGCAAGGAAGGCGAGTGGATTCCCAATCAGCACGGGGGCCGCGAAAACCTCGAGGCGATTCATTTCCTCAGGCAGCTGAACGACACCGTCTACAGCCTCTTCCCCGATGTGCAGACCTACGCGGAGGAGTCGACGTCGTGGCCGATGGTGTCGCGCCCCACGGCGACCGGGGGGCTCGGATTCGGCTACAAGTGGGACATGGGCTGGATGCACGACACGCTGCAGTACATGTCGCGCGATCCGGTCTACCGGAAGTACAGCCACAACAAGCTGACGTTCCGGATGCTGTACGCGTCGACGGAGAATTTCGTCCTGCCGCTGTCGCACGACGAGGTGGTGCACGGAAAGGGCTCCCTGCTCGGCAAGATGCCCGGGGACGACTGGCAGAAGTTCGCCAATCTCCGGCTGCTCTATGCCTGGATGTTCGGCCAGCCGGGGAAGAAGCTGCTCTTCATGGGCGCCGGCGTGGCCCAGCGCCCCGAGTGGAATCATGAGACGAGCCTCGAGTGGCACCTGCTCCTCAATCCCGAGAACGAGGGGGTCCGCCGGTGTCTGGAGGATCTCAACCGGCTGTACCGGAACGAGAGGGCCATGCACGAGCTGGACACCGATCCGAGGGGGTTCGACTGGATCGACTGCAGCGACGCCGACCAGAGCATCCTCAGCTTCCGGCGCCGCCCGAAGGAGGGCGGCCGGGACGTCCTCGCGGTCTTCAACTTCACCCCGGTCCCGCGGCACAACTACCGGATCGGCGCGCCGGTTCCGGGCCCGTGGCGCGAACTCTTCAACAGCGATGCCGGCGAGTACGGCGGAAGCGGCGTCGGGAATCTGGGCGGGGCCCATGCGAATCCGGTGCGGATGCATGGGATGGACTGGTCGCTGAGCCTGTCCCTGCCGCCGCTCGGGGCGGTGTTCTTCGCGCCGGAGGGCGGCCGATGATCGCCGGCGGCGCCTGCGGGGCTGCCGCCGTGAGATCTCATTCTCATTAAACCCGCGTCGGGAGACTCTCTCTGATGACCACGCACCACACCCACGGCGCCGTCCCGCTTCCCGGCGACCTCTGCCGGTTCGAAGTCTGGGCGCCCGACCGCACGATCGAACTGGTCCTGCCGGATCGCACGATCCCGCTGGAACCCGCGGACCGCGGGTGGCGCCGGGCGGTCGTGGACCGTGTCCCGGTGGGGACGCGGTACTCGCTTCGCGTCGACGGGGGCCCTCCGCGCCCCGACCCCGCCAGCCGGTTCCAGCCCGAGGGGCTGCACGGTCCCTCGGAGGTCGTGGGGTCCGTTTTCCCGTGGTCGGACGCGGCCTGGAAGGGGCTGCCGCTCCCGCGGCTGGTGATCAGCGAGGTTCACATCGGGACGTTCACGGACGAGGGGACGTTCGACGCGGCGATCCCGCATCTGGACGGGCTCTGCCGGTCCGGATTCACGGCGGTCGAGGTGATGCCCGTCGCGCAGTTCCCCGGCGGGCGGAACTGGGGATACGACGGCGCCGCGCCGTTCGCGGTGCAGAACACGTACGGAGGGCCGGCCGGATTCAGGCGGTTCGTGGACGCCTGCCACGAGCGCGGGCTCGCCGTCGTGCTCGACGTCGTCTACAACCATCTCGGTCCCGAGGGGAATTACCTCTGGGGCCTGGCGCCGTACTTCACGGAGCGCTACCGCACCCCGTGGGGAGCGGCGCTGAATTTCGACGGCGCCGGGTCCGACGAGGTCCGCAGCTTCTTCATCCAGAACGCGCTGATGTGGATCCGGGACTTTCACGTCGATGCGCTCCGGCTCGACGCGGTGCACGCGATCGTGGATGTCGCGGCGCGGCCGTTCGTGGAGGAACTGGCCGGGGAAGTCCGCGCCGAAGGCCGGCGCCTCGGCCGGACGGTGCACGTGATCGCGGAGAGCGACCGGAACGACCCGCGGCTGGTCCTCCCCGCGGACAAGGGAGGGCTCGGCCTCGACGCGGTCTGGAACGACGACTTCCACCACGTCCTCCACGTCCTCCTCACCGGGGAAAAGCAGGGCTACTACGCGGACTTCGGCGGCGTCGGCCAGCTCGCCGCCGCCATCCAGCGCGGATTCGTCTACACGGGTCAGTACTCCACCTTCCGCGGACGCCGCCACGGCGCCCCCCCGGACGGAGTCGGCGCCGGCCAGTTCCTCATCTGCGCCCAGAACCACGACCAGATCGGCAACCGGATCTTCGGGGACCGCCTCTCCACCCTCATCGGCTTCGAACAGCAGAAGCTCGCCGCCGCGGCGCTCCTCCTCTCCCCCGGCATCCCGCTCCTCTTCATGGGCGAGGAGTACGGCGAGACCGCACCGTTCCAGTACTTCGTCAGCCACGGAGACCCGGGGCTGGTGGAAGCCGTCCGCCGCGGGCGTCGCGAGGAATTCGCGGCGTTCAGGGAGAAGGGCGAGCCGCCGGACCCGCAGGAGACCGCGACGTTCTCGCGCTGCCGCCTGAACCGTCGCCTGCTCGAAGTCCCATCCCACCGGGCCCTTCACGAACTCACCCGCACGCTGCTCGCGGCGCGCCGGGACCTGGCGTCGCTCGCGGACCCGTCCGGCGCGATTTACACCCAGGTGGACGAGGATCGAAACACATTGCTGGTCCGCCGCGGCTCGGGGGCGGCCTCCACCCTCGCGCTGTACAATTTCTCGAAGGAAGACGCCGAGATCGTCCCCCGGGGGGCCGAGAACGCCTGGAGTCAGGTCCTGGACACCTCGGAGGAACGCTGGCTCGGCCCGGGAAACACCGACCAGAAACTGCTCTCCCGGTTCCGCCTCCGGCCTTTCAGCGCGCAGCTCTGGAGAGCCCGATGAAACGGCCGCGAATCCGCCCGGGCGCGCCGTATCCGCTGGGCGCGACCCTGGACGGCAAGGGCGCGAACTTCGCGATCTTCTCGGAGAACGCGACGGCGGTCGATCTCTGCCTGTTCGACACGCCGGAGTCGCAGACGGAGTCGGTCCGGATCCGGCTTCCCGAGCGCACCGACATGGTCTGGCATGTCTGGGTGCCGGATGTCCGCCCTGGACAACTCTACGGCTATCGCGTCCACGGACCGTGGGACCCGGGCGCGGGACACCGGTTCAACCCTTCCAAGGTCCTGCTCGACCCCTACGCGAAGGTCATCGGTCGGCGGCTGCGCTGGAACGATTCCGTGTTCGGGTACCGGATCGGCGACCCGGAGCAGGATCTCTCGCGGGACGAACGGGACAGCGCGGCGTACGTGCCGCTGGCGGCGGTCTCCGATCCGTCGTTCGACTGGGGGGACGACCGGCTGCTCCGCACGCCGTGGCACAGGACGCTGATTTACGAAGTTCACGTCAAGGGGCTGACGCGGCTCCACCCGGAGGTCCCGGAGGGGATCCGCGGCACGTACGCGGCACTCCGTTCGGAGCCGGTGCTCAGGCATTTCAGGGAGATCGGCGTGACGGCGGTCGAACTGATGCCGATCCACCACCGGATCGACGATCGCCTGCTCGTCGAGCGCGGGCTGTCCAACTACTGGGGGTACAACACGCTCTCCTTCTTCGCCCCCGACACCCGGTACGCCGCGGCGCCTCTCCCGCTCGACTCCATCCGCGAGTTCCGCGAGACGGTCAGGGCTCTCCACAAGGCGGGGCTGGAGGTCATTCTCGACGTCGTCTACAACCACACCTGCGAGGGAAGCCAGCTCGGCCCCACGCTCTCGTTCCGGGGGATCGACAACCAGGCCTATTACCGGCTGGAGGCCTCCAACAGGCGGTACTACTCCGACTACACCGGTTGCGGCAACACGCTTCACACGCGCCATCCGCACGTCCTCCAGATGGTCATGGACTCGCTCCGGTACTGGGTCCTCGAGATGCACGTCGACGGCTTCCGCTTCGATCTCGCCGCCACGCTCGCCCGCGAGGAGCACGCCCCGGACCGGATGAGCTCGTTCTTCGACATCATTCACCAGGACCCCGTGCTCTCCCAGGTCAAGCTGATCGCCGAGCCGTGGGACGTCGGGGCGGACGGGTACCAGATCGGGAATTTCCCGGTCGGCTGGGTCGAGTGGAACGGGAAGTACCGGGACTCGGTGCGGTCCTTCTGGAAGGGGGACGGGGGCGCGGTCGCGGAGTTCGCGACCCGGCTCTGCGGGAGCACCGACCTCTACGGGCGGTCCGGGCGGCGCCCGTACGCGAGCGTCAATTTCGTGACCTGCCACGACGGCTTCATGCTCCAGGACCTGGTCTCGTACAACGAGCGGCACAACGAAGCCAATGGCGAACAGAACCGGGACGGTCATCAGCACAATCTCAGCTGGAACTGCGGCGTCGAGGGCCCGACCGACATCCCGGAGATCCGGGAACTCCGGGAGCGCCAGAAGCGGAATTTCATCGCGACGCTCCTGGTCTCCCAGGGAGTGGCGATGCTGACGGCTGCGGATGTGCTGAGCCATACGCAGCTCGGGAACAACAACGCGTACTGCCAGGACAACGAGATTTCATGGCTGCGGTGGGAGCTGTCGAGCCGCAAGAAGGCCTTCTACGAGTTCGTGAGACGCTGCGTCGAGCTCTGGAAGTCCCAGGCGGTGCTGAAGCGGAGAAAGTTCCTGCAGGGCCGGCCGATCCGGGGCTCCCAGGTGAAAGACATCGCCTGGCTGGATCCTTCCGGGGCGGAGATGACGGACGAAAGCTGGAACGCGCCGTTCGTGCGCTGCCTCGGGTGCCGCCTGTCCGGCGACTCGATCGACGAGATGGACACCGAGGGCGAACCCGTCCGCGGGGACACCCTCCTGATCCTCCTCAACGCCCACCACGAGCCGATCCCTTTCCGGCTCCCCGCCGACGCCGGATGGGAACGCCTCCTCGACACGGCAGCCCCGACCGCAAGCGGGGTCTTCGAGGCCGGCTCGACGTTCCGGCTCGACGGACACTCCCTCGCCGTGTTCCGGCAGCAGGTGAAGTCGACGCCGGGAAAGTAGCCCCGGGGCGTGCAATAACTCGTCGGAACTCAGGTAGGGCAGTAAGCCCTGGTCAGGACTCAGCCTGGGGAGAAGCGACGTGAAGTGCTTCCGAATGCTGACGGCCCTGATGGCGGCGATACGTGACGTGTCGCTACTGCGCTTCGAGTTCGTCCTGGCGGAGAACAAGATCCCACGGGGGCAGAACTCGGGACTGGTGAAGTTGACGGACGGGGACCGGCGTCATCCCCGACAGCTACGAGCTGGCGGATGACGGATAGGCCGGAAGGAAACAGGGGTTCCGGGGAGCGTACCCCGCCGGGCGTGTTCAGGAGTCCCGCGCGGGCCGCCGCGAGCCTCACGGGTCCACGGAGGGAACTCCGAAGCCGGCCGGATCGAGTCGCCGGAAGAAACCGTCGCTCCCGGGCGGGCGAGCGTCCGGCTTGACGATCCTCAGATCGGCCGGCCCTCTCCAGGCACCGACGGACCGAAGGTAGTCGACCACGCCCCCGACGCCGCGTGGCCGCCACGGAGCGTCCGGCAGATCCCGGCGGCACGTGCGGAGGGACTTGAGTATGGATCTCAGGACACGCTCTCCAGGGAGGTCTTTCAGCTCCCCGGCGACGGCAATCTGCTGCCGCACAGACCCCTGGAACCAGCGGGTGACCGGCGTCCCGGGCTGAATCTCCCCCGTCGGACCCCAGGCCGCGTACTGGATCGCCCTGAGGTTCTCCAGCGCGCCTTGCGCCTGCGCGTACATCCTGCGCCGGAGAAGCCATCGGGCCAGCCGATCCCACCGGCGGGCCTCTCCCAGATCCTCCACCTTGCGGAACAGTCGACGGACCTCGGCCTCCCATCCCCCCCTGCGACCGTAGTGCTCGAAAATGTGTCCGCAGTACTGCTCCCCCCGCTCGGGCAGCACCGCCAGCAGAAACCACATAGGCTTCAGGATCTCGGCCTCGCCCGGGCCGATCGGCCCCCGGAATCCCCCGGGAACCAGACGGCGGTAGTCCCTCCGACGGTCGCCGTGATTCCGCAATGGAGGAATGCGCCCGCCGTCGAAGTATCGGAGAGGCTCGGCAAAGTAGCGCTTGACGTTTGATGTGATACCCAACAACGCGCCCGGAACTTCGCAACTCAACGCCAAGAACTCTGCCCCTTTCTCCGGGCAATAGACCAGCCAGAAGCCCGGGAGGTCTCGGGCAATCGGGACCGTTCGCATCGGAGTGAAAATCCGCGCGTGGATCCCGCGCGCAATCGCGGATTCCCTGTAGCGCGCGCTGCGGCCGAACTTGCGCGTGCGCGCGATGGCGTCGGTCAGTGACGAGGGGAATCGGACCCGGCATACGCGCTCGAGGTGCCGACGAATACGTTGCGAGGCGGCACGCAAGGCGGCCGACGGGGCCTTGACCCTCATGGCCCCTCCTCGGCTGGGTGGAGATTGAGTCCTTTGACTCCCGTATACACACCGACAGATCCCTGCTCGTCGCTGTACCAGACGTCGTGGCTCACATTCCCGTGCTCGTCGGAATGCCGGCGTAGTTCCAGTATCGTCAGCACGATGGACTTCCGTTCTCCGGTCTTCTCGTCCGTGCAGTGAAAAGGCGCATCAGTAAAGCGTGTGGGTAGCAAGGGCCGTGCCGGGGTGGAGCTTGAGGCCTCCGAGGTGGAAGTAGATGGCGTCCTTGAATCGCTCCTTATT
>JABWAY010000451.1 GCA_013360825.1 Candidatus Brocadiia bacterium
CCCGGCGCTGGTCGCCCGGCGGCCGCTTCGCGCCGGGCACCGGATCGTCTCGACCGACCTCGAGCGCGGGGTCGCTCCCGTGCAGGCGAAGGCGGTTTTCGAAGAGAACCGCGCGGTCGGGCGGCTGCTCGATGTCGATGTCGCGGCGGGGGAGCCGCTTGTGGAAAGCGCCCTCCGTGCGGGGGCGGTGCTGTTCAAGGGGGAAACCCTGACGGTGACGTCGTCGAACGGTCGCGCCGAGGCGCGCCGGACGGCCGTGGCGCTCGAGGACGGGCGCGTGGACGAGGTCGTGCGGGTGAAGAACCCGGACTCGAAAAAGGAGTTCCGTGTGCGCGTCACCGGGCCGGGCGCCGGCGACGCCGTGGAGGAGTGATCATGCTGACGCGTGCCATCGCCGTGGTCGTGCTCGCGGCGCTTCCCGCCGCCGCCGACGGCCTGCTGGGGGACGAGACGGCGAGCCCGTATGCGCCGGAGCGGCCGACGTTCGCGGTGAACGACATCGTGAAGATCACGGTGAACGAGAGTTCGCTCGCGACGGCGCGGGCGTCGACCGACGTGGACAAGGAGACGCGCCTGGTCGCGGCGCTGCAGGATTTCGTGCAGCTGACGAGCAAGGGGACGGGGCTTCCCGACCTGAAGCCGGGGCTGGCGGACGGCGAGCTGCGCATCGACGGGCGGGCGACCTATGAGCGGGACAACAGCGGGGAGACGTCGGGCTCCGGCAAGGTCGTCTTCACCGTCGCGGCGAAGGTGATCGAGGTGCTGGACAACGGCAACCTCGTGATCGCGGCGCGCAAGGAAGTCCAGGTGAACGACGAGACGATCACGATGACCGTGACGGGGGAGATCACCCCGCTCGACATTTCGAACACGCGCACCATCACCGCCGACAAGATCGCCGACGCGAAAATCCGCCGCACCGGCGACGGGACGATCAACGACGCCCAGAAGCGCGGGTTCTTCTCCTGGCTGCTGGAGGTCCTGTGGCCCTTCTGAGATCGCTGGCGGTGACGGCGCTGTTCCTCGCGGCGGCGGCTCCGGCCGCGGCGCAGGAGCGGGTCCGCGTGAAGGACCTCGCGGGGCTGGTCGGCGCCGACGTGAACGAACTGGAGGGAGTCGGGCTCGTGACGGGGCTCGCCGGGACGGGGGACACGCCGGACGCGGTCCGCCGGCGGCTCGCGAACTTCGTCCAGAACCGGGACGGCGTGCCGGTCAGCGACCGGGAGATCTCCTCGCGCAACGTCGCCGTGGTTGCGGTGAGCGCCCGGCTGGAGCCGTTCCAGGGGGTCGGGACGGAGATCGACATCGTCGTGAGCGCCCTGAACGACGCGAAGAACCTGAAAGGCGGGATGCTGGTCCAGACCTTCCTGTACGGCCCGCGGCCGGTGGCGAAGGACCCGACGGTCTACGCGATTGCGCGCGGCTCGCTGGTCCTCGGATCGGACGTCACGACCGCCGTCGTCGGGACGATCCCCGGCGGCGCGATCGTGCAGCGACTGGCGCCGCAGACCCAGTTTCTCGGCGCGCTCGACGAGGGGTGGTTTGCGCTGAAGCTCGGCCAGCCCGACATCAACGTCGCCTCCCGGGTCGCCGACGCGATCAACGCACGCTTCCCGGCCCTCTACAACGAGGACGGCGAACTCGCCAGCGCGCGCGACGCGGGGCATATCCGCGTCCGCGTCCCGGCAGGGGCGCGCGGCTCGGACCGGCGCGGCGACGCGATCCAGTTCGTCGGCGAGATCCTCGGGATGGCGATCGAGCTGGGGCCGCAGGAAGAGCCCGAGGCGACGGTGATCATCAACGAGCGCGAGAAGACCTATGCGATCACCGGGAAGGTGCGCGTCCTGCCGTGCCGGGTGCAGAAGGGGCGGATCGTCATCGAGGTCCCCGGGCGCCCGACGGCCGACGGCCGCGCCCCGCTTCCCGACGGCCCCGTCCTGCTCAACGACGTCCTCGACACGCTGGGCCCGACGCAGGAGTCGGCGGGGGATGTGATCGACCTGATCAAGCTCCTCCACGCGGCGGGGGCGCTGAAGGGAAGGGTGGTGATCCGGTGAACACACCCCCGATCGGCGGCGTGAGCCCGGAGCGAGCGGCGCTTCGAACGTCGGCGGTCGAGTTCGAGGGGCTGTTTCTCGAGATGCTGATGAAGTCGATGCGGGCGTCGGTGCCGGAGCAGGGGCTGATCAACGGCGGGCGCGGTGAGGCCGTGTTCCGCCGGATGCAGGACGCGGAGATGGCGCAGAGGATGGCGGGGCGGTTCGGGATCGCGGAGATGATCGAACGGGCACTCGACGTGCGGGCGTGAGGAGAGAGGCCATGTCGGACGACCTGAGGGTGAGGCTGGAGGCCGAGGCGGCGTGCTGGGAGGCGCTGATCGGGGGGCTGCGCGAGAAGCGCGACGCGCTGGTGTCGCTGCGGACGGCGGACGTGGCGCGGCTGACGGCGGCGGAGG
>JABWAY010000452.1 GCA_013360825.1 Candidatus Brocadiia bacterium
CGGCCCAGGGCCAGGTCCCGACGACCGCGGCGCGGTGCTCCCCGGCGGCGCAGAGGACGAGATCGGCGGCGCGGACGAGCGACTCGGTCACCGGTTGCGACGCGTGGACGGGGGGGCGGACGCCGAGGGAGGCCAGCGCGCGGCGGACGCCCTCGGGGAGGTCCTGCCCCCGGTACGCCATCGTCCCGGCGGACTGGATGATCCAGCCGCGGGAGGGAAGGGCCTCGACGCCGACGTGGAGGCGCTCCGCGAGGAGGTGCTTGAAGAGATACTCCGCGGAGGTGGATCGGCAGAGATTTCCGGTGCAGACGAAGAGGAGTTTCATGGGGTGTGGGGAGTGTACCCGCGGGTGGGCGGGGTGCGAGGGAAGTGAGGCTGAATTGGGGGCGGGTGCGCGGGTGTTGGTGCAGGTCCCCTGAGCCGCGGGAGGCGCGCTTCTGGCGAGAGGCAGAAATATCAGAATCGCCGATGACACCACAAGTCATTTCTAATACTTGCTTTACGATAGCATAGAATCCCGCTCGCCCATCTTGACAGTATTATGCATTGCTGTTACCATTACTGACAAGATGACACCCCTCGAACACCTGACCCTCGAAGACCTGTGCCGCGATGCCACCCGGCTGCTCGCGCAACACACCCTTCTCCACACCCAGCCCGACGGCCGCGTCACCGGCGCCCCGGACCCCCGCACCGTCCGCTACTACACGACCCTCGGCCTCGTCGACCGCCCGACGATCGTGGACAGGGAAGCGCGCTACGGCTGGCGCCAGGTCCTCCAGGTCCTCGCCATCAAGGCTCTCCAGCACACCGGCCTCCCCCTCGCCCGCATCCAGGAACGCCTCTACGCCCGCTCCGAGGCCGAACTCGAAGCGATCCTCCGCGCCGTCACCGAGCGCGTCCCGCCGGCGCCCGCTCCCGTCCCCTCGACACTGTGGAGGGAAGTCGTCCTCGAACCCGGTCTCCGCCTCTCCATCGGAGAGTCGTGGTCCGCGTCCGGCGACCTCGATTCCCTCCTGTCCCGCATCCGTGCGGCCCTCGCCGCACCCCCGCCCGCCCAAGGAGGCCAGGCCCATGAAACCCGCTGACGACATCCGCCGGATCGACAGTTCCGACCGCACCCTCGCCGCCGGCCGCATCGAGTGCGACCTGAACGGCGAACGCTCCCTCCTCTCGCTCGCCGCCGTCACCATGAAGGCGACGGTCGCGGGGCGCGTCTCGCTCCTCCGCGTCGAGCAGCGCTTCCAGAACCCCCACACCGTTCCCGTCGAGGCGGTCTACATCTTCCCGCTCCCCGGCGGGTGCGCGGTCAGCGATTTCGAGCTGAAGGTGGGGACGCGCGTCGTGAAGGGGGAGGTCCGGGAGCGGATGGAGGCTCGGCGCGGGTATGCGCAGGCGAAGGCGGAGGGGAAGCGTGCGGCGCTGATGGAGCAGGAGCGGGACGACGTGTTCACGGTGACGGTCGGCAATCTTCCCCCGGGGGAGGAGATCGCCGTGCGGATCGAGTGCAGCGACCAGCTCGCGTACTTTGACGACGGGATGACCGAGCTCCGTCTTCCGGTCGTCGTGGCGCCGCGGTACATCCGCGGGACGCTGCTCGACGGCGAGCCGGTGGGGCACGGCGTCGCGGGGGACACCGACGGCGTGCCGGACGCGTCGCGGATCACGCCGCCGCGGCTGGCGGAGGGGTTTGATCCGAAGGTGGCGCTGAAGATCGAGGTGGAGCTGCTGGCGGACGGGGAGGAGATCCGGGATCTCGAGTGCACGCAGCACGCGGTCCGGACCGGGCTGTCGGCGGACCGGGTGACGGTGCGGCTGTCCGCCGAGGCGGAACCGCTGGACCGCGACTTTGTGCTCCGCTGGCGGGTCGCCTCCGCGGCGGTCCGGTCGAGCTGCCTGGCGTTCACGGATCATCGCGGGGTGCGGTATGCCGCGCTGTCGGTCGTCCCTCCGCGCCGCGACGGGTTCCTCGGCCGGCCGAGGGGCCGAGGGACGTGGTCTTCGTGCTGGACCGCTCCGGGTCGATGAGCGGCGAGAAGATGTCGAGCGCGGCGCGCGCCTGTTCGCTGCTGCTCCAGACGCTCGGGCCGAGGGATCGCTTCGGGATCGTCGCCTTCGACGACCGCACCGAGTGGATGGGGGCGGCGCCGCGCCAGCGCGGCAGCAGCGAGGCGTGGATGTTGATGCAGCCCAGGCGCGGCAGCGCCAGCACCGCGGGCGGCAGGATGAGGCCGTAGGCGGCGACCACCAGCACGTCGGGCGCGCAGGCGACGAGGCGGGCACGCTGCTCTTCGGTGCGCAGCTTCTCGGGCTGGTCGACCTCGATGCCGTGGGCGAGCGCGAGCTGCTTGACCGCGCTCGGGCTGAGCTTCATGCCGCGACCGGCGGGGCGGTCGGGCTGGGTCAACACGAGCGGGACCGCGTAAGCGGCCTTCAGGATGGCGTCGAGCGCCTGCGCGGCGAATTCGGGGGTGCCGGCGAAGGCGACGCGCAGGCCGCCGGCCCCGGATGCGGTGGCGGCCATCACGCGGTGATGCGGGCCTTCTTGGCCAGCTTGGACTTGATGCGGCCGAGCTTGAGCTGCGACAGGTATTCGACGAAGACCTTGCCGTCGAGGTGGTCGATCTCGTGCTGCACGCATACCGCGAGCAGGCCGTCGGCCTCGAACTCGAAGGATTCACCCTTTTCGTTCAGGGCGCGAACTTTCACACGCTCGGCGCGCGACACCTTCTCGTAGATTCCGGGTACGGACAGGCAACCTTCCTCGCACACCTGTTCGCCCGAACGCTCCAGGATCTCGGGGTTGATCAGCGCCATCAGGCCGGACTTGTCCTCGGACACGTCGATGACGACGATGCGCTTGTGCACATCGACCTGGGTGGCGGCCAGCCCGATGCCGGGCGCTTCGTACATGGTCTCGGCCATGTCTGCGATCAGCCTGCGGATTTCGTCGTCGACCCGGCCGACCGGCGCGGCGACCGTGTGGAGGCGGGGATCGGGGTAGCGGAGAATGGGTAGGAGAGCCATGAATACCTTGCTGGGTTAAGCCTTTGAGTGCAGAATTTCAAGCGTTTTCACACGCTTCGGCATGTATTTAGCCGGAATATCCGCGACCGGTATGCAGCACGCGCGCACTGCGCGGTTCGTTGCTTCGACCCCGGCGCATAGCCAGCGTTCCGGGTCGAACCCGGCACGCGAGGTCCCGATCGGATGCGTCCAATGATGCGAATTATATTCCCTCTGCTCGTCGCCTTCGCGAGCCTGCTGGGCCCTGCCGCGCACGCGCAGTCGAACGTGCGCCTCGCCCCCGACGCCCCCGACAGCTACACCGTGGTGCGCGGCGACACCTTGTGGGGCATCTCCGGGCGCTTCCTGCAGGAGCCTTGGCGCTGGCCCGAGGTCTGGCGCCTGAACCGCGACGAAATCCGCAACCCGCATCTCATCTATCCTGGCCAGGTCGTCCTGCTCGACCGCAGCGGGCCATGGCTCAGCGTGGGCCGGCGCGTCGGCGATGGCGGCACCCGCGACGGCCGCCTGCAGCCGAAGGTCCATAGCGAGCCGATCGCCGAGGCCCTGCCGAGCATTCCGCTGCAGATCATCGAGCCCTTCCTGAACCGTCCGCTGGTGGTCGACCAGCCCCGCCTCGGCGGCTCGGCCACCATCGTCGCCACCGAGACCAGCCGCGTGCTGACCGGCACCGGCGACACCGTCTTCGCCAAAAATATCGGCGACGACGCGGACATCTGGCACATCTATCGCCCCGCGCGCGCGCTCGAAGACCCGCAGACGCGCGAGGCGATCGCCTGGGAAGCCGCCTATCTCGGCACTGCCCGCGTCACCGAGCGCGGCGAACCGACGACGCTGGAGATCGTCTCCGCGGTCGAGGAGATCGGCACCGGCGACCTGATGATGCCGAGCGAGCCGCCGAGCGTGTTTTCCTACGCCCCTCATGCACCGGACTTCGAGGTCGAGGGCAGGATCCTCTCCATCTATCGTGGGGTCAGCGAGACCGGCCGCCTCAACGTGGTCGCGCTCAACGTCGGCGAGCAGGACGGCCTCGAACGCGGCCACGTGCTCGCGCTCCATCGCAACCGCGGTGTCGCCGAGTACCGCGGCGAGGACGGCAAGGAAAGCTTCCGCCTGCCGGAAAAGCGCTACGGCGTGGCCTTCGTGTTCCGCGTCTTCGAGCGCGTCTCGTACGCGCTGGTGATGGAGTCCGACGGTCCGGTCACCATCGGCGACACCCTCCGCAAGCCCTGATCCGGCACCGGCAAGCCGCAGCCGCCCGATCGTGACCGCGCCTGCCGACGACCTCGCCGACTGGCTGCGCCTCGCCTG
>JABWAY010000086.1 GCA_013360825.1 Candidatus Brocadiia bacterium
CGAGTCGGGAGAGACGGAGCAGCTCGAGGCCCGCCGCGCCGAGATGCGGACGGCGTGCGCGGAGGCGGGGGTGGCGGCGCTGGAGGAAACCTCCGCCTGACGGCGGGCCGCCGGTGTCAGGTGGCGTCGAATTGCCAGACTTTGATGAATTTCGGATCCAGAGGCGCGAAGTCCTTGTCGCAGGTGATCAGCGTGGCATGCGCCGCGGCCGCAGATGCCGCGATCCACACGTCGTTGTTCCCGATCGCTTTCCCCGACTTCCACGCGAAATTCTGGATGTCGGCATACCGCTCAATCGTAAGCGTTCGGCCATCCTCATCTTGATTCGGCGCGCCCTGTAACCCCGTCTTCGGGCTCTCCCGCCGTTATCTCGCGATTTCCGCGACGGCCTTTGCGGCGGCGAGCGTGTCGGCGAGGCGTGCCTTGGCCCAGTTGAGCGGGAAGAGATCCGCGATGTTCCGTGCGGGGGTCGTGGCGACGCGCATGAGGACATCGGCCAGATAGGCCTCGGGGTCCACGCCGTGGAGTTTGCAGGTGGAGACGAGGGTGTAGAAGATGGCGGCGCGGTGCCCCCCTTCGTCGGAGCCTGCAAACTCCCAGTTTTTTCTCCCGACCGCGACGCATCGCAGAGCGCGTTCGGCCGCATTGTTATCGATCGGCAGGAAGCCGTGCTGGATGTAGAGCTCGAGCGCGGGCCAGTTCCTCGTGGCGTAGGCGATGGCCTGGCCCATGGGGCTTGAGGGGAGGATCTCGAGGGCGGCCTCGTCGAGCCATGTCTTGAAGTCCGCGAGGATCGGCGCGGAATCGGTCTGGCGGAGCGACTTGCGATCATCGTGGCTCATGTCGTGAGCGAGCTTCTCGACGTCGTAGAGTTTGCTGATCCATGCCAGTGCGATGTTGGCGGACAGCGCATCGGTGGTGCGGGAGTCGTAGAACTTTCTCCGGACGTGGGCCCAGCAGAGAACTTCCCGGATGCGGCCGGCTTTGAAGATCGCGTCGTAGCCGGCGTAGGCGTCGGCGATGAGGAAGCCCGCGTAGTCGGCGAGGTGGCGGGCGGGATGCTCGCCTCTTCGGTCGGGAGAGTACTTGTAACCCAGGTGGGGATGGTCCCGGTCGCCGCAGTAGACCCACAATCGGCCCTCGCGGGTCTGGTCGAGGAGAGGGTCGAGGACCGGTACCGGTGTTTCATCAGAGTTGATGGCGCGGGAGAGCAGGATTTCTTCGAACATCGCGTCCGCGATCGGCTTGAGCAGCGCGGCGGCGGGGATGAGCCACCCGACCATCGTCGAGCGGGCGATCTTGAAGCCACAGCGGGCGAAGATGGCCTCCTGCCGGTAGAGAGGCAGGTGGTCGGCGTACTTGTTGGTGATGATGTGGGCGATGAGCCGCGGCCCCGGGAGGGCTTTTTCGAGCGGCTGGGGAGGCGGGTCCGCGGTGACGACGTTGGCCTGGCAGGGTTTGCAGGCGATCTTCTCGCGCCGGACGACCTGGACCTTGAACGTGGCGGGGGTGTACTCAAGACGCTCGGCCTCGTCGAACCCGATGGTGACGCACGGTCCGCCGCACGTGGCGCAGCTGCGGTCGCCCTCGGGGACGGTGACGACAATCGTCTCGCGCGGCAGGTCCCTGGGGAGGACGCGGCGGCCATGGCCCGGAGTTTTCTCTTCGACGCGGGCCTCGATCGCCTCCTCGGCCTTTGCCTGGGCCTGCTCGATCCGGCCGACTTCTCCCTGGAGGCCGGCGAAGGCCAGAAGGAGCTGATCGACCACGAGTTTCTCCGACTTGCGCCCGAACGTGCTGCGGCGGAGCAGGTCGATCTGGTGCTGGAGGGCCTGGATGCGCTTCTTCGCCTCGGCAAGCTGGGCGGAGAGCCCTTCGATCGTGGCCCGGAGAACGGACGGATCGTCCGGGAGGGCGGCGGAGGTGGGCGCGGGAGTCGTCACGGTCGTCATGGGTATTCAAACAGCGAAGACCCGCAAAAGGTTTCGGGTATTCCGGAATTACGATGTTTTTATTTCACAATTCCGCGCCCGTGGACGAAACGCGCCCTGCGCGTGGCTCCCGCGAGGTCAATCCCCTCCAGGATGAGCCCGAGCTCTGCCGCCTCCATCTCGAAACTGACCGCGCCGGCTCCCGGAAACCGAAAACTGCCGTGCTCCAGGCGCTTGGACCAGAGGCAGAAACCCGTCCTGTCCCAATAGAGAACCTTCACTCGATTCGCGCGCTTGCCCCGGAACACAAACAGGTGCCCCGAGAGCGGGTCCCCCTTGAGCTCGTCGCGGACAAGCGCCGCCAGGCCATCAAACCCCTTTCGCATGTCCGCCGGCTCGGACGCCACCCAGATCCGCACGGATGGAGGCAGGCTCAGCACAGAGAACTCTCCAGCGCCAGGACCAGCCTCTGCAGCGTCACCTCGTCGAACCCCGGCCGTACCCGGATCGTCCGCCCTCCCCGGATCCCGAGCTCCAGAGCAACGTCGGTGCCCGCCAGGAGGCGCACGGGCACGAGATGCGGCTTCGAAGGTGAGACTGCCCGAGGCTTCAACGGCGCCGGGCGGTACTTCCAGGACCTGAAGGCGTGCAGAGAAACGCCACGGCGCTGACAGAACTCGGTCTGCGTCAGGCCGCTCTTCTCCTGCTCCATCAGCAGGCCGCGGCGGCGGGCACTTTCAGCTTCGGCTGGGCGAGAGGGCATCGATTTCTCCGCAATGTGGGTGCAGAGAAATCATCAGGGACGCGCGGCGCAGAATCCAGATGGAATGGCCGAACGCTTACGCTCAATCACGATGGGGACTCTCGCGTCGAGGACGACGAGTTCCTGAAAGAGTCTGCTGAGCCGATCGCGCTTCGCCGCCCCCCACCCCCAGAACTCCGCCAGCGCCATCGCCTCTGCAATGGAGACAACCGACAGGAGAGGCTTGTGGACTCGAGTGCTCAACCCGGCCGCGGCATTGATCCGCCTGCCGACCTCGTTATCGCGAATGAGATGAATGAGAGCGCTCGTGTCGAGCAGCAGGTCCTCTACGGCTGCCATCAGGAGAGGCGCTCCAGCGCCCGCCGAATCTCCTCGTCGCTCTCCTCCCCGGGCCACTGCCCGACGATGGCGTTGATCCCGGAACGCGCCCCCTGCGGCACGCGCAGCTGCGCGGCGTCGAGCGATCCGACCAGCGGCCGCGGCATTTCAGCCCAGACTCGCACATCCCCATTCGCCGCCTCGATCGCGGTCGCCTCCAGCCGGAGTACCCGGCCGGACGGACGGAACTTCGCCAGGCCATGGACCACGGCGTTGTTCCCCCAGAACGCGGGCAGCGCCTTGAGAAGGTCGGGATCCTCAGGGACGAGCCCTTGAAGCTGGCTGCCGTCCTCCAGCAGGAGCCGGAAGGCGCGATCGGAGTGGCTGATCTGGTCCAGTTTTCCCGCCACGACGACCTGGTGGTCGCGTGGGATTTCGCGCCGCAGTCGGCCGACGCCGTCGAGCGCTTCCGCATCGACGCGCAGGGCACGCCGCCCGTCCAGCTTCACGGAGTGAATGCCCCGCCGCAAGACGCTTCTCAGGTTCTCGACGACATCGATCAGCCCGTCGTCGAACTTCACGCTGTCCTTCTGCCCCGTCAGGAGGTCCTCCGCCGAGTCCTCGAACAGCTGAAGTCCCGTCGCCGACGGATCAATTTCCTGGAAGAACTCCCGCTGGTTAAAGCGCTCGGGATCGGCCTCCGCCAGGGAGCGGGCCTCCAGCACGATGCAGGTCGATCCGGCCTCCGCCCCGGTGAATTCAAACTCCGCCGCCCGCTCAACCCAGACCGGCGCGGCGCCGCTTGCGGTGCTGCGCCCCTCAACGCGCAGACGGACGGCTCTTCGTGCTCCCTCGACGAGCACGTGGAGGAGGTCGCGCAGGAGGGCACCGGACACGCGTTTCCCGTGGGCAGCTGGTCCGCTCAGTATGATGCGGTGAACTTTCATGGGTCCCATCGTAGCAGAGGAAGGCCGGAGTTCTCTCCCTGCCCGCCGGGACAGGATGGGGAACTCCCCGAGCATTCTCCTCAGCCTCGGCGGGGCGATCACGACCGACAGCGCCCGCACGGGCGGTCGCATTCGAGGCGGCATTCCCGAGCGCAATCGTGAGGTCCACCCCGCGCCGCTCAGCATCTGTCACAATTCCCGACCCCGCGCGTAAGTACCGCCGACCCGACCCTCTCCCCCTTTCCGGAGGTCCCATGCCCGATCTCATCGCCTGCCCGAATTGCGGAACTCGTTTCGAAGCCGGCGCCGTCATGCGCGAGCAGGTCGGGCGCGAGCTGCGCCAGGAGTTCCAGGCGGAGGCGCAGCGCCAGGTCGCCCTGGCGGTCGAGGTCGCCCGCGCCGAGGCGAACGACGAGCTCGGGCAGAAAAACGAGGAGCTGCGGGGGGCGCGGCGAAAGCTCGAGGAGGCGGCCCGGGAGCAGGCGGAGGCGCTTCGCCGCCAGCGCGATCTCGAGGAGCGGCAGCGGCTGGCCGAAGTCGAGGTCGAGAAACGGATCGCCGCCGAGGGCGCCCGCATCCGGGAGCAGGCCGACCGGGAGGCCCGGGAGCGCGCGGCGGCCGCGCTGGCCGCGCAGGCCACGGCGATGGACAAGGAACTCGCCGAGTCCCGGGTGAAACTGGCGGACGCCGCCCGGAAAGAAGCCGACCTCCTCCGCAAGGAACGCGAGCTCGCCGACCGGGAGATCCAGTCCGGGCTCGAAATGGAGAAGCGCTTCACCGCCGAGGCCGCGAAGATCCGCGAGCGGGCCGAGCAGGACGCCGCCGAACGCGCGAGGGTCGAGGCCGACAACCAGCGCCTCCGCGAGCAGGAGCAACTGCTCAGGATCCAGGGGCTCAATCGGACCGTCGCCGACCTCCAGCAGAAACTCCAGCAGGGGTCGATGCAGACGCAGGGCGAGGCCCAGGAAGTCACCCTCCGGAACATCCTCGTGGACGCATTCCCCCGCGACACCATCGAGGACGTCCCGAAGGGAATGGAAGGCGCCGACCTCGTCCAGCGCGTCGCCGACGCCGCCGGCGCCCCCGTCGGCGTCATCCTCTGGGAGAGCAAACGCACCAAGCACTGGTCCGACGAATGGCTCGCCAAACTCTCCCAGGACCGCACCGAGGCCCGCGCCGGCGTCGCCGTCCTCGTCACCCAGGCCCTCCCCGAGGGGATCCCCCAGTTCGGCGAACGCAACGGCATCTGGATCTGCTCCTGGCCCCACGCCCGCGCCCTCGCCGCCGTCCTCCGCTCCGGCATGGCCGAACTCGCCCGGACCCGCCTCGCCGCCGAAGGGCGCGGCGACAAGATCGACAAACTCTACGCCTACCTCACCGGCCCCGATTTCAAGAACCGGATGCAGGGCGCCCTCGAGGCCATCGTCACCCTCCGCTCCGACCTCGAGGACGAAAAGCGCGCCATGTCCCGCCTCTGGTCCAGACGCGAAAAGCAGATCGAGCGCGCCGAGACCGGCATCAGCCGGTTCGTCGGGGACGTGCAGGGGATCGGCGCGCTGCCGGCGGACGCCATGCCGACGCTCGGCCTCGAACTGGCGCCGCCCGCTCTCGGCGCAGGGGACGCCGAGGACGACGCCGACGCCGCAGAGGAGCCCGCCCGCGAACCCGCCCCCCCCGCCGACGGAACACTCGTCGAGATTCTCTTCGCCCTCCTCCCCGAAGACGGCACCGCCATCGGAAACGCCACCTGCCAGCACCAGTTCCTCCAGGCCGCCCGGGACCATCTCGGCCGCGACCTCATCGAAGCCGACTACCTCCAGTGCCGCGACGCCCTCCTGGCGCAGAAGCGCGCCCGGAAGGGAAAAGGGCGCGGGGGGTCGGTGGCGCGGGTGTGAGGGCCGGGAGGAATCGGTTCCAATCTGCAGCCGGTTGACCGAGTCAGCGCTTCGGCCTGACGTGGAATCCGATCTTCTTCCTCCGGCGCTCCGGCGGCGGATTCATGAGCCCGCGGATCGCCCGGAGAATCTCGCCGATCGCCTCGTCATGCGACCCGACCCGTTGCTCGAGCTCACCCAGCTTCTGTGCCAGTTCCTGGTGCGTCTCGAGCAGTTCGCGGAGACGGGAGAAGGCCCGCATGATGGCGATATTGACCCGGATGGCGCGCTCGCTCCTCAGGACGCTGGAGAGCATGGCGACCCCATGTTCCGTGAACACAAAGGGCGAGACTTGACGGCCGCCACGTCCTCGTGGCTTTGATATTCCAGATTGGAATAGCAAAGCCCGCGACTCCTCGGGCGTCAGCCGAAACATGAAATCCGCAGGAAATCTCGCGGGGTTCCGCTTCCCGGCCTTGTTCAGGTTGGCCGTCGTGACCCCATCAATCCCTCGGAGGCCGATTTCGTGCGGATCCCGAGCGTCCTCCGGCCCGGTGACGGCGCCGCAACGTTCTACCCCGCCCCCTGGAACACATGCCTCCGGTGCCACTCGAGCGCGACCGGCGCCGGGTGGATCCGCCCGTCCGCGGGAAGCCGCAGCCCCCTCCCCTTCAGCGCCCGAAATCCCTCGTCCGCAGGCAGCTCCTCGGCGTACGCGTGCACCTTCACCGCATACGCGTCCGTCACCCCCAGCATCCCCTGGTCGAACGCCCAGTGGTGCAGCGGGCAGAGCGCGAGCCCGTTGCGCGGGTCGTTGTTCCGGCAGACCGAAAACGGAACGATGTGCGCCGCCTGCACCGCGCTCCGGCCGGACGGCGTGCGGACGCGGGCGCCGCAGACCGCGCAGGTGTGCCCGTACGCCTCGACGACGACCGCGCGGAACGCCATCGACCGCCCCTCCTCAGTGAACTCCTGCCCGAGCGCCCCGTCCCCCGCGAACAGGTCGGCCAGCTCCCGCTCGAGGCGGCGGCGAAGCGCGCTCTCGCAGTGCACCGACTCGACCACCAGCCCATGGCGCGCGGCGAGCGCCGCCTGCAGCTCGTCCCCGAAGTACCGCCCGAAAAGGAGTCGGCGCAGTTCGGCCCGGCCGGCTGCGTGCTTCATGGCCTCGAAGAGCTCAGGGTCGAGGCGCGCACCGGCGACGATTTCCTGGAAGCGCCGGCGCGGCGGGACCCTGCCCCCCAGCGTGAGCGCATCGAGCACCTGCTTCTGCCCGGGGCGCGGAACATGCCTCCAGATCCCGTCGCCCTTGAGGTACCAGAACGGCTGCAGCGGGTTCGTGGGCAGGTCGCCCCGGCAGGCGGTCCAGTACTGGTCGAAGACCGACAGCAGCCGCTCGTCGAACGCGATCGCGTTCTCGCGGATGACGCCCGCTTCGATGAGGTCCATCACCGCAAGCAGCAGGATCGGCTTGTGCGGCGCGCCGCCGCGGGTGGCGTCGGACCAGCCGCCCCGGGTGTCGCGGTGGAGTTTCTGGAGGCGTTCGCGGAGGTTGGGGGGGAGGGGCATTTCTCCATGCTAGCGCGCCGGCGACGGGATCGTGCGGTTCGGTGGCGCGTGCCTGACGTGAGGCGGTGCGCCTGCAGTAACATGCCCCCCATGCACGGCCTCATCTCCACCACCGACTGCGACTGGTACCACCACCTCTCGTCGCTCCCCGACGTGGACGAGGTCAACTTCTGGCAGCCCACCTTCGCCCCTTCGGGGCTTCGGCCGGGCTTCGCCGTCCAGCTACCGCGACATCCACTCCATCCAGCGCGGCGAACCGCTGCTGTTCAAGCTCAAGGCCCTGCATAACGCCATCTGCGGCTTCGGGCGCTTCGCGGGCGGGAGCGAGCTGGAAGCCTCGCTGGCGTGGGATACTTCGGGGAGAAGAACGGCGTGCGGTCGCAGGAAGAGCTGATCGCGCGGGTAGCGAAGTACCGCGAAGAGCCACTCCAGCCGGGCGGGGACCCGAAGATCGGCTGCCAGATGGTCGGGCAGCCGGTGTTTTTGAGCGCCGCAACTGGATCCCCCAGCCCGCCGACTGGAGCCGCAACATCGTCTCCGGCAAGACCTACGACCTTGCCGCCGGCGAAGGCGCCCGCGTCAGGCGGAGGTGACGATTTGCGACGACCGCATCTGAGATGCCTTGCGAACCTCATCGGCCCCGGATTGATTAAGGGGGACCTATGGGCCTTCCAGATCATGAAATCATCGTGGATGAGACGGGAAACCCTCATCCCAGGGAGCGTTCCCTTCCGTACTTTCTCTCCGGAGCGGTCGGGGGTGACATCAGGGCCATCAAGGCGCTCAGGGCAGATTTTGCCGCCCTCCGGGCTTCCGGCGAAATCCTGGCAAAGAAATCCAACAAGGCGGAGCCCGCCGAATTGGACGCCTACGCTAAGTGCCTGATGCGGCATGAGCTTTCGCTTGGGGTCGCGTTCACCTACAACGCGGACGCAGAGTTGCTTCCGAAGCTCGAGGAGAAAGTCTCGGCCATCAATTCGAGGGGCGCGAAGCGGAGGCTGGAAGCCGGCGACGAACTCAGGTTCCTTCCACCGGGCGGCCATACCATCGCCCCGTTGCTCTGGACGGAGGTTGTCCAGAGTGCCGCGATGTTCAGCGCGATGGATCTACTTCTCGTGCGCAAGGCGCGAATTGTGGATCTCGTGATTCGGATCGATAACAAGGACATGAAGGACGAATTGCGCGACTTGACGAGGACCTTTCCGCGCGCGTTTTCGGCGCGCTTGGGGCGTCGACTTCAGCGGGTTGTGGCCGAATCGGGCAACATCATTCCTTGGCTCAGCATGGAGAAAATCAAGACGAAGGTGACCTTCGATTCCGGCGACGACGTCGCGGATTTCTTCTGCGGAATTCTGCATCGTGAATACAACACGCCGACTCCGGAGGCGAAGGCGCGCTACGAGGATCTGATGCTTCATTTCAAGACCAAGGCGGTCGACTTGACGGAGCAACTGAAGCGACCCGCTCCCTGACCCGTCAGCTATGGTCGCTTCAGCCCTGGGCTGTCCGGGTCAATCCCGTATGCCTGGATCTTCTTCAGAAAATCGTCTTCTAGCCTGAACGTATGCTTTCCCGCGAGCCCCGTCAGGGTCGCGTTGTCCGTAATGTCCGACTCCGGCACAAGCAGGTAGGACCACAGCTTGCCTCCGTACTGAGCAGCATGCCTGTTCGCGTACTCGCACCACGCCGCCGCGCCGCGCGCCTTCGCCTGCACGACCTTGTCCTCCACGCCATCGTCGTCCTTGACCTCGCAGACGAGCTTGCGATCTGAGAGTTCCACGACGAAGTCAGGCTCGTAGTCGTGCTCACCGAAGTAATTGATCCTGAAGAAATTCCTCGGGGGTTTCATCCAGCGGACGACGCCTGAGTCGTTCCGTTCGAGGAGGACGGTGAAGCGCCGTTCCGGGTCCGAGTGAAATCGCTGCCGGGTGTAGATGCATTTCCGGAAGCCGGTGAACACGAGCTTTGGAATCCGGCTCTTCTGCGGCGGAGGAAGGCGATAGTCGGCTTCCTCCTCCCCGACAACCGCCTCCATCGGGGCCGTGGGCGGAAACATCCAGCCGTGCTTGACGTGGACCTGAAAGCTCGTGGGGACGTCCTTCTCGTGGGCCTGCATCTGGGAGTGGATGAGCTGGGCGAGAAGCGATTCGTGGTAGATGACGACGTTCCGGACTTCGTCTTCGTTCTTCAGGTAGGCGCACAGGTGCGCCACGGCCTGGCCTGCGAGGTCGTAGAGGACTTCGGCGTCGTCCGCATAGCAGACATCGTCGTAGTCCCACAACCTGCGGACGATGTGCTTCTCTAGCGTGTCTTCGAACTGGGGCAGCACTACGCCAGCGATGATGTGGGTCTTGTCGTCGTGCAGGTGGCGGACGAGGAGCGCCTCTTCGACGGGCGGCTGGCGGAACGACGAGAAATCCACCTTGAAGGCCTCGTGGCGGATGTTCGACTCGCCGATCGGCACGACATTGACCCTTGGGATGTCGATAGTCTTGTCGGCGCACGCCTCTGCGGTTTTCTTGACCACGGCCTGGATGTCCGCAGCCGGCGCCACGCCTTCGATCAACTGCTGTCCGCCGCCCAATTCAGCGCGCACCCGTTCTTCTAGGCGAGCCATGTTCTGCGGCTTCAACACGTCCTTCACCGACGGGAGCCGGCTGAATTCGCGCTCCATCACAGCCTTCGTGATGCGCGCGATCTGGACGTCCTGCGGCTGCACGAACAGCGGAGCCTGCGCCGGATTGACTCCGGGATCGGAAGGAGCGAACAGCGCGTCGTCCAGAACCGGCCTAGCTTCGACGATATGAATCTTCTCGCCGCCCGCGTAGATAACCTTGATGCCGCCGCGGATCATCGAGTCCGGCTTCTTCGCGTAGTCCACGATCTCCTGGAACTTGTCGTGGGCGACGATGGTGAGCCGATCGACCTCCTCCACGCCGGTTCGCCGGCCATACGGCAGTCGCAGCCCGCGCCCGATGCTCTGCTCGACAAGCGTCTTCGAGTCTGCCTTCCGTAGAGGAATGATCGTGTAGAGGTTCGTGACGTCCCAACCCTCTTTCAGCATATTCACGTGGATGACGATTTCCGTCGGGCTGTCCGCTTTCTCGACTTTGATGAGCTGATCGATCGTCTCGTCCTTCTCAACGCCCGACTGACCGGAGTGAACCGTGATGACCCGGCCCTTGTAGCGGCCGTCAAAGAAGCCCGGGTCTTCGATCAGCTTCGCGAGCTCCTCGGCGTGCGCGACGTCCCTCGCCACGACAAGCACGAAGGGTTTCACCAGGGGCTTGTCGTTCTCCTTCGCGTACACGCTGAGCTTCACCTTCGTGTGTTCGTGTATCGCGATGCCGTCCTCGAGCTTGAGGCGCTCAAGCTGCGCCTCGCCGTACTCCTTCGGGTTGAAGTCCTTTCGCGTCAACACCGCCGGCTCCTTCACGAACCCGTCCGTCATCGCGTCGGACAACGGGTAGGCGAAGATGATGTTCTTGAAGCGCTCCGACTTCGCGGCCGTTTCGACCTGCGGCGTCGCGGTCAGTTCGAGCCCGAGGACCGGCCGCAGCTCGTTGATCGCTTTCGCGCCCGCCGACGCCCGGTACCGGTGCGACTCATCCATCAGGAGCACGAGGTCGTCCAGCCCGCTCAGGTAGTCGAAGTAGCTCTGCCCGATGTACTCATGCAGCCGCTTGATCCGCGGCGCCTTCCCGCCTTTGACCTCGGCGTTGATCTTCGAGATGTTGAAGATGTTGATGTGGATCTCGTCGCTGGCGAACGCGTTGAGCTGGCCCTTGCGCACGCCGCGACCGCTCTCCCACGTGTCGCCCGTGATGATCTCCGGCGGATTCGTGGCGAGGTCGCCGATCCCTTGAAACACATACTTCGGCGTCCCGGGCCGGAAGTCGCTCTGCAGCTTGTCGTAGATCGTCAGGTTCGGGGCGAGGACGAAGAAGTGCCGGAACCCGCGTTTCAGGTACAGGTACGTGATGAACGCCCCCATCAGCCGCGTCTTCCCGACGCCGGTCGCAAGCGCGAAGCAGAACGACGGGAATTCGCGCTCGAAGTCGGCGAACTCCGGCGGACCCGGAAACACACCCTGCACCTTCTTCAGTGCCTCCGGGACGTCGTCCCCTTTTCGCAGCGCCAGCATCTCGCCGATTGTGTCTAGGATCTCCAGCGACTTCCGTTGCGGCGCGCGCAGGCTCATCCGATTGGCGATCGAATTCACGAGGGAGCTCAATTCCCACCGCCTTTCCCGGCCGGCGGGTCAAACAGCGTTCGTTCCGGTGGCTTCCCGGCCTTTGCCTTCGCCGCGGGCTCAACCGCCGGTTCCGGCGCCGCCGCCTGCATCGGCAAGTTTTTGATCTCCAGGCTGTAATCGTCGTGACCCCACTCGCACCGATTCAGCACCATCTTCGGGATCTTCTTCACCGTCAGGTTCGGGAACTCGTCCAGCTTCCTCGCCCGGAACGCCCCGCAGCATACGAGCAGTGACCGGCTCTCGCCGACCTCGTCGCTCAGCTTCTGGAGCTGCTCCCGGCTCAGCGTCTGCGTCGTCGTGTAGATGAAGTCGCGCTCCGTTGATCGCCCCTGCTGCCAGTACACCGCGTCGCTCGGCGCGTATGTGAACCCCTCCAGCTTGCACATCGCCTCCGCCAGCATCGCCGCGTTGAACTTCTTGCTGACGACCCAATTGCCGAAGCGGTCCTTGTCGAGAAGCGACGGCGCCAAGCGGAAGTAGCGGAAACCACCGCCGCCTTTCCAGCCTGTCGCCTCCGTCACGCCGCCGGGGTCCGCGCCATCGATGACCTTTTTGAGTCGCGGAGTGATGTGCGTGTGGCAGTGTTCGCCCAGCTCCACCATGATCCAGTGGCGGCCCATCTTGTGCGCGACGGCGCCGGTCGTGCCGGAGCCGGCGAAGGAGTCGAGGACCCAGTCGCCCGGATTCGATGCCACCTCCAACACCCTGTCAATGAGACGCTCGGGTTTCGGAGTTGGGAAATCCGGCAGGCCAAGTGCGCGGAGCTCTCGCACCCCGTCTTGGTTCAGTCCGAAGATGTCCCCATCCGCCCAAAGTGTTGTCGGCAGAACCCCTTCGTTGGCCTCAGAGAGAAAATGCTTCAAGCGTGGTGCGCGATCTCCGTGCGGTCCCCACCAAATGCGTCCTTCCTTGTCGAGCGCGCGGAAACCATCCGCGCTGCGACTCCAACAGCGATTTGCTGGTGGGGCGTACCTCTTGCCGCTCGGCGATACGACCTCGTACAAGTTGTGCGACTTTCCGGTTTTCGCAAACTGCCGCCCTCTTGCTCCGCCGACGAGACTGATTGTCATAGTGACCGACTGCCACGGACCTCTCGGATCCTGGTCGGGATTCTCGTATCTCGCTTCCTGCTTCTCGGTGCGACGGAACTTGTTGGGCACGAAATGAGAGCGGTCCCGAGCATAGATCAGCACGTGCTCGTGCGCGGTTGAGAAGAACTCGGCGTTGCTCCGCACGGCGTAGCTCTTGTTCCATACCACATTGGCCACGAAATTGTCGCGACCGAACACTTCGTCCAGCAGCACCTTGCAGTAGTGCGCCTCATTGTCATCCAGGTGGACCCAGCAGGATCCATCGGCAGAGAGCAATCGGCGGAGCAACTCGAGTCGCACCGCCATCATGTTCAACCACATCGAGTGCTCCAGCCCGTCGTCGTATTGAGCAAAGGCCGAACCCGTGTTGTACGGCGGATCGATGTAGATGCACTTGATCTTTCCTTCAAACTCCGCCTGCAGCGCGTTGAGCGCCAGGAGGTTGTCCCCGAAGATCAGTCGGTTGTCGAAATGGTCCCTTTCCGAAAAACGTCGCGAAGAGTGATGCGACCGAGCTGAGTCCTCGAGCAGAATCCTCGGCTCGAGGCGCGGCCGGTTCTCTTTGCTGTACGCGGCGGCGGAAACGGGTGGTTCACGGCCGGAAATCCCCTGACAGATCCGACGGCCCCTGGTAACGAACGACTTCGTACTTCCTGAGCGT
>JABWAY010000087.1 GCA_013360825.1 Candidatus Brocadiia bacterium
CCGGCGCCGCCGGGGCCGCCGCCGGCTCCCGCCTGGCAACAGCCCGCGCAGCCTCGTCGCGCGACCGGAAACGCCGGAAGAAATCGTTCAGCCCCAGCATGTCGAACACGGCCTGGACACGCGGCCCGACACGGACGAGCGCCACCGATCCCCCGGCCGTCTCCACCTCGCCCGCCAGCGTCACCAGCACGCTCATTCCCGCGCTCGAAATGAAATCCACACCCTCCATGTCCACGATGATCCCGTCCACCGTCTCGCCGCGCAGCCGCGCCACCTCCTCCTGCAGCAGGATCGTTCCCGCATCGTTCACGGACCCGCGCAGGACCATCAGACGGGATGTCCCCGACCCGGGGACCACGCTCACGTCAATCGACAGCGGCTCCATGCGGTCTCCGTGCCGCGGGCCGTTCAGGCCCGGGCGAACTGCCTCGCGGGAAGCCACAGCGCAATGCCGACGTAGATGCCCGCGAGGATGAGGAACAGGGTCAGCCCGAGATACGTGCGCGTCAGGCGTCGAGGTGCGGCAATTTCGAGGACGACGAGAAGTGCCAGGGGGGCGAAGAGGAACGGTCCGAGCATGTGAACGGCGCGGAAAAGGGGCATGGACAGGAGGGGGAGCTCGCCCCCGCGGTACTCGAGGACCTTGGTCAGACTCCTCACGTGCCAGTAGCTCCAACCGGCGATCATCCCGTAGCTCAGGAACGCCAGCCCCATGTACGCATAGTGGATCCCCGGCTCCGCACGGGTGTCCGCCGGCGGGCCCGAGGGCAGGCTTGCCCCCTGCGTGTCGTCAGTCACGCGGCGCCCCCGCTCCGGCTTCATCCAGCATGCGGGCAAACCTCCCCGGATCCAGGTGGTACTTGCACGCCAGTTTCCCGTTCACGAACGCCTGCGGCACCGTCTCCGCATACTCGGCCGCGAGCACGGGGTCGTCCAGCACGTTCACGACCTCGACCTCGAAGCCGTACCACATCAGGTACGCCTCCGCCGCCCCTTTCATCTCGTCGCACAGCGGGCAGCCCGGCCGGGACAGGATCCGGACGACGACGCGATCACCGCCTCCGGAAAACAAACGACTCTCCATTCTGGCTCCACCAGGACTCCCACTTCTCCGTCGCAGCCTTCCGGTCGTCCTTCCCCGCATAGGTCTTGTACCCGAGGTCGAATCCGGTCGCCTCCTTCAGCGCCTCGATCGCCACCGTCCTCCGCCCCGGATCCTCGCTGTGCAGGAACGCGATCAGGAGCCGCAGGCCTTCGCGCGACTGCGCCCGCGCGAGCGCGGCCGCGACGGAGATCCGCCAGGACTCGTCGCCCTCGGCGGAGTGCTTGAGAAGAGCCTGCCGGACCTCGTCGTGCGGCTCCATCGCCTCCAGGAGCCGGAGCAGGTCTCCGCGCACGGAGCCGTCGCTCAACCCGCGCTCCAGGATCGGCGCGGCCTCCGCCGGCCGCCACTTGGACAGCACGTGCAGCGCATTGCTCCGGGTCGCGGCCTCGCGCCCGGGGCGGATGGCCGAGATCAGGTGCGGGATCAGGACGGTGGCCGGGAAGTCGAGCGCGCACTCCACGGCCTTCTCGGGCGCCCAGGCGCCGAGCTGCTTGAAGTACGCGGCGAGCTTTTCGCGTTCCTCCGCCGAAAGCCCGGGCGCCCCGGCGATTTCGTCGATGTCGGGGATTCCCGACGGCGTCGCGTTGCCGCTGTCCAGCCGGTCCACACGGCGCCGCAGATCGGCCAGACGGAACTCCACCGATTTCACGTCCCGCTCCACCGTGTGCATGTGCTCGATCGACTTCCCCAGCGCCTTCTCGTTCGCCTCGAGCACCCCTTCGAGCGCGATCACCCGCCCGGTCAGGTCGTCCACCGACCCGGACGTCGCACACCCGGTCCCGACAGCCGCCAGCACGACCGCTGCAAATCGCTTCACTCGGCATTCTCCTCGTACGGGGTGGCCCCCCGGCAAGCCGGGAATTCTAGCAACAGTGGGGGGGACTTGGAAGAGCGTCCTCGGGCGCCGGGGGGTGCGGCCGGGATCAGTCCGACCGGACCTGGACCTCGCGACGCCCCTTTTTCACCTCGCCGATCCGTTCGGCCTGCTCGCCGGCCTCGCGGAGCCGCCGGAGGACGGGTTCTGCGTAGTACGGGTCGACGATCATGACCAGCCCGATCCCCATGTTGAAGACGCGGAGCATTTCGTCGTCCGGAATGCCGCCCTTCTGCTGCACCAGGGTGAAGATCGGCTGGACGGGGAGCACCCCGGTCCGGATTTCCACGTCCACGTTCGGGGGGATGACGCGGGGGATGTTCTCGACCAGTCCGCCGCCGGTGACATGGGCGATGGCTTTCACGACCTTCTTGCGGCGGTAAGCGGCGAGGACGTGCCTGACCGCGCGCACGTAGATCCGGGTGGGGGTGAGCAGTTCGTCGCCGAGCGTGCCGGCCAGCCCTTCGACCCGGTCCTCCACTTTCAGGCCGGCGGTCTCGAACAGCACCTTCCGGACGAGCGTGTATCCGTTGGAATGGAGTCCGCTGGAGGCCACGCCGATGACGGCGTCGCCGGGGGCGACGTGGCGGCCGTCGAGGATCCGGTGGCGGTCGACGACGCCCGTGCAGAATCCCCCCATCTCGTACTCGCCCCTGCCGTAGTCATCCGGGTGCTGGGCCGTTTCGCCGCCGAGGAGCGCGCAGTCCGCCTGCTCGCAGCCGCGGACGATCCCGCGCATCACGTCGAGCATCGACTCCTCGTCGATCGGGCCGACGGCGATGTAGTCGAGGAAAAACAGGGGCTCGGCGCCGCACACGATCAGGTCGTTGACGCACATCGCGACGAGGTCGATGCCGATCGTGTCGTGCCGGCCCGTCATGCGCGCGATCTTCAGCTTGGTCCCGACACCGTCCGCGCACCCGACCAGGACGGGATCGCGGTACTGCTTCCGGAACAGGTTCTCGGGACCGTTGAGGGCAAAGAAACCGGCGTACCCCCAGTCGTTCTCCATGACGCGCGGCGTGTAGGTGCGGCGCATCAGCCCGAACAGGCGGTCGATGAACCGGTCTTTGGCGACGGTGTCGACGCCGGCGTCCTTGTACGTCAGGCGGGGCATGCGCGGGATGTCTCCGGTCTGCGGGAGGCGGATCTGGGGCGCGGAGGCCGGGCCGACCGGCACGCCGCGAAGCGGCAATTCTCACACGCCTCCGGGCGGGCGGCACGGAAAAACGGGGCCGTCGCGGTCAGCACTTCTCTTCGTGGCGGAGCTTCGAGAAGCGGTCCGCGACCGGGACGGGGTAGCGCCCTGAGTAGCAGGCGGTGCAGTAGTGGGCAGGGGGGTGGGAGACGGAGCCGAGGAGGCCGTCGAGCGACAGGTACCCCAGGGAGTCGAGTTCCAGGTGCCGGCGGATTTCCTCGACGGACATCCGGGCCGCGACGAGCTCGGCGGGGTTGGGGAAGTCGATGCCGTAGTAGCAGGGGTGGGCGATCGGCGGGCAGGAGATCCGCATGTGGATCTCGGCGGCCCCGCACTGCCGGAGGAGGCGGACGCGGCCGCGGCTGGTCGTCCCGCGGATGATCGAGTCGTCCACGACCACCAGCTTCTTCCCGCGGACCACCCCCGGGATCGGGTTCAGCTTCAGGCCGACTCCGGCGATCCGCGCCCCCTGCGTCGGCTGGATGAACGTGCGCCCGACGTAGTGATTGCGGACGAATCCGTGCTCGAGCGGGATGCCGCTCTCATGGCTGTACCCCAGCGCCGCGTCGTTCCCGCTGTCGGGAATCGGGATCACCAGGTCGGCCTTCACCGGATGCTCGCGCGCCAGCCGGCGCCCGAGCTCCATCCGCACGCGGTGGACGTTCTCGCCGAACACCAGCGAGTCCGGCCGCGCGAAGTAGACATGCTCGAAGACGCAGTGCGCCGGAGTCTCCGGCTTCTCCGCGAATGAAAACGACCGCTCCCCGGCCGCGCTGAATTCCACAACCTCGCCCGGCTCGACGTCCCGCACGTAGCTCGCCCCGACGACGTCCAGCGCGCAACTCTCGCTCGCCGCCACCGGGACCCCGTCCAGCACACCCAGGCAGAGCGGCCGGAACCCGTGCCGGTCCCGGATCGCGTACAGGCGCGTCGGGGTCAGGAGCAGAAGCGAGAACGCCCCGCGCAGCTGCCGCAGCGCCCCGATCAGGCGCTCATCGTCGCCCAGCTCCGACGGCTGGGCGAGCAGGTGCATGATGATCTCGCTGTCCGTCGAGGTCTGGAAGATCGACCCGCGCTCCTCGAATTCCCGCCGGAGGATCCCGCTGTTGACCAGGTTTCCATTGTGCGCGATGGCCAGCGGACCGGCCGCGTACTGGAACAGCAGCGGCTGCGCATTCTGGATCGTGCTCGACCCCGTCGTGCTGTAGCGGACGTGCCCGATCGCGACATCGTTCTTCAGCCCCGCCAGCACATCCGCGTCGAAAATCTCCCCCACAAGCCCCATTCCGCGGTGCGCCTGAAGCGTCCGCCCGTCGGTCGTCACGATTCCCGCGCTCTCCTGCCCGCGGTGCTGCAGGCTGTACAGCCCGTAGAACGTCTTGTGCACCGCCTCCGGGTGGCCGAACACGCCGAACAACCCGCAGAACTCGCGCGCCTCACGCATCCGCCAGCTCCTTCCGGACTTCCTCTTCCCACTTCCTCCCGGGATCGAGCGACAGGGCCAGGCGGAAATGACGCTTTGCCAGCCGCGGCATCCCCTCGCGCTTGTAGGTCAGCGCCATGTGGAAATGGGCGTCGGGGTCGTCCCGGTCCATCCGCAGGATCTGCTTGAGCCGGGCCCGCGCACGCCCGTACTCCCCCCGCAGGTAGAAGCCGAACGCGCTCAGGAGCTTCTCGCGCTTGACCTCCTCCAGCTTGCGGCGATGACGCCAGAAGAGCAGTCTGAGGAGGTCGAGCGCGGCGTAGAGCCAGACGATCCCCGCCGCCACGAGGCATCCCCGTGCGTCGACCGACGCCCCCCAGAGGTCGAAGACGGGGGCGATGAGGGCCGCGTTGGCGAAGAAGGCCACCCAGAAGAACATCCAGAGGCCCCGGCCGGGGCGGCCCAGCACGATGTGTCCCGCGCCGGGGAGGACGAAGCCCAGGCTGGCGGCAAGGCGGGAGATGGTCGGGGGGGCCGGCATCGATGGGCCCGCATTATAGGTCGCGTCCGGCGGCGCGCTACGGCGGCGCGCGGAGCGGCTACTTGCTCATCCGCGTCGCGGGAATCGGATCGGCCGCGGCGTACAGCCTCTCCCACTGCCGGATCTGGTCCATCTGCAGGTTCCGCTCCGCGAGCTGGAACTCCTCCTTGGTGATCGCGACGGCCTTCATCGGGCTGGTGGGCCCGTGCGTGCCGTTCTTCTTCGCCGGCGCCCAGTCCTCCGTGAACAGCATCGCGATCCGGTCGGTCGCCGCGATCGCGGGCTGCTGCCGCCCCGGGGGAGCCGTGTATCGCTTCGTGTTGCCCGTCGAACGGACGATCTCCGCCGGCAGGTCGGTCGTGACCGGCGCCGCGACCTGGATCGCCTCGTCCCCCGCGGGGTAGTACTTGCGGAGCGCGGCCTGGACCTCGTCCTCGGGGGCGACCAGCACCTTCACCTTGCACCCGGTGTGCTTGCGCACGTCGCTCACGGCCGCACGATTGAAAAAATTCGCCTTCGCGATGAACATCACGCCGCCCGCCTTCTCGACAGGGACGATTTCGTGGCGGTTGGCCATCTCGCCCGGGATCGCCGCGATCACGTCCTCGGGGATGTTCAGGGCCGAAATCTGGATGTGCGGAATCTGATAGGTCGCAGCCAGGAACCGGGCGAGGTCCCCGCGGGCGGGGGCGCCGGACTCCAGCAGCGCCTTCAGAACGGGCGAACCCTTCCGGTCTTCGCCCGCGCGCGCAATGTCCTCCGCGAGAACGGCTCCTTCTTCGATCAGGATCTCGCCGATCCGCTGAAGGTCCTCACCGCCCATCCGATTTCTCCCCCTGGGACATGGAACGCGAGCGTCTGCGAACCCCGATTATAGGATCCCCCCGGCCCCGGATCACACTTTTTCACGATCTCCCCGCCCGGCAGGTCTCCGGGCGCATCCCGTCCTCCACCCGTTGCCTTGACCCGCGACCGGCCCTTGGCGTAGGATGCCGCGCGCGACACGGGCGCAGCTTTCAACCTGACGGAGAGCGACAACTCGGAGGCGTCATGCCTGATCTGGACCTCAATGTGCAGAAAGCGGCCGGCAACCCGCAGGCCGCCCTCGTCGTTCTCGCGGGCTCGATCGATGCCAAGACGGTCCCCGGATTCCAGGAGCAGCTGAACCGGGTCAAGGACGACGGCGTGACCAAGTTCGTCCTGGACATGGAAAACATCAAGTACGTGAACTCGACCGGGCTGGGGTTTCTCGTCAACCTCGCGGACTCGCTGGACCCCAAGGGCGGCGGCATCGCGCTCGTCAAGCTGCACCCGAAGGTCAAGGTCGTGTTCGACATGCTCGGGCTGAACGCCTTCTTCAAGATCTTCAACAACCGCACCGACGCAATGGCGCAGATGGCGGGCGGCGCCCCGTCCAAGGCACCTGAAGTCGCGCCGGCTCCGGCCCCCGTCTCCGGGTCGGTCTTCCCGCCGCCGATGGCCCCGGCCATCGCCACGCTCTCGCGCCCCCAGACGATGCAGACCCAGTCGTTCACGCAGGTTCCCGCCGGCGAAGAGGTCAGCGTCCAGGGACAGCAGCTGGAGTGCGCTTCGTGCAAGGCGACGCTGGTCGTGCCCGAGCCGGGGAACTACAAGTGTCCCCGCTGCAGCGCGATTTTCACGTTCACCCGGGAGGGGAAGGCCAACTTCCTGCCCCGGCGGCGGCTGACGCCGATCCAGATGACGCTGACGTGCAGCACCGAGTGCACGGAGGGTCTGGTGACGATGGCGGGCCTGCTGGCGCGGCGCGCCGGGTTCAACGGGGATGTCGCCAAGTCCCTGGAGTCGAGCGTGCGCGAGTCCGCCCAGACGATCATCGACAAGGCGTACGCGTCCAACGAACAGTGCACCTACCAGGTGCTGATGGTCGCCAGCGACAACGAGGTCTCGATCAAGTTCAGCGACTACGGCAAGGTCATCCCCGCGGACGACAAGGACGGAAGCGGCAAGCCGGTGTTCAGCCAGACGCGCAAGGTGATGGACGTGTTCGACCTCAAGGCGCATCCGAAGGGCGGGAACATTCTGACGCTTTCGAAGCGATCCGCCTCGTAGGGGGGCGAAACCCGAAGACCCTGAACCCGCCGCGAGGCGGGTTTTTTTTTGTCCCGCGGGGACGTCACCCGGCGAGGCCGCGGAGAGCCTGCCACGTCAGGAGGACGCCGATCGCGAGGATCCCCGTGCTGGAGAGGATGGCGGCGCGGCGGAGCCAGACGCCGGTCGAGACCAGGCGGGTCGCCATGTAGCGCTTGGCATAGAGCAGGAGGATGCCGATCACGGTCAGGACGCCGCCGAGCCCGAGGGAGAAGGCGACGAGGAGGAGGAGCCCCCACCCGACCTTCTGGACGGAGAGAGCGAGCACGAGGATCAGGATGCCGGCGGGGCAGGGGACCATGCCGCCGAGGATCCCCGTCGTGATGAGGTCCCAGCTGCGGATGGCGGGGGCGCCCTGTCCTGAGTGGGGGGGGGAAGAGAGGGCGGTCTGGGTCGGCGCGGGGCTGCGGGCCTGGCCATGGTCGTGATCGTGGGCGTGGCGGTGCCGTTGTTCGCGCGGAGAGCGGTGGGAGTGCTGGTTGATGTGTGCGTGACCCTTGGGGCGGTGGGGGGCGTGCGGGTGGCCGTGATCGTGCCCGTGATCGTGCCCGTGATCGTGCGCTTCCCCCGGCAGATGCGTATGCCCCCCGGGGCCGTGCGCATGCCCGACACCCCAGCGCCACCGCGACCAGAACAGCCACAACCCCATCCCGATGATCGTCAGGCCGCTGAAGAGAGCGATCCAGCGCGCGACCTTTTCGTCGTTGATCCGCCAGAAATACAGCGCCAGCCCGACCGCCAGGACGATCCCGACATGCGAGACCGTGACCACGAGACCGAGCAGGAACGCGTGCGCGATTCTCCCGTGCGAGCCCACCAGGTACGCCGCCACCAGCGTTTTCCCGTGACCCGGCCCGATCGCGTGCGCCGCCCCGTATGCGAAGGCGATGCCGCACATCACGACCGCCAGGCCGAGCGGCGGCACCTCGCTCGATTTCAGAAATCCGCGGATGCGCTTGTCCCAGACGCGGTTGATCCGGTCCAGCATCCCGGTCGGGGGAGGCTCCTCCGGCGGCGCCACCTCGCCCGCGAGCTCCGCCGCCGTCGGCTTCCGGTCCCAGAGCCGCCCCGTCGCCATGTCGACCCATTTCCCGTCGTGCGTCCAGAAGTCGCCGGCGCCTTCCAGGGTCTCGGGGACGTCCAGGAAGAACGCCACGACGACGCCGCCCTTGCCGAAGGGGACGTCCCTGCCCGCGTCGATGGACAGAAAGGTTTCCCGGGCGTCGGGAGCCTGCGAGAGCGACATGGTGCCCTCGCGGATCACCCGGCTGCGCAGGCGCGTGGCGCTGAGGTACGGATTCGTGACGGTCAGAACGATCTCATCGCGTTTCCCGGGGCGCGGCGCCCAGTCGCGGACGGAGAACTGGAGGTTGATCTTGACGGGGGAGTCCCCCAGGCCGCGATCGCCTCCCAGGTCGATCGTCTCATGCTCGACTTTCCAGCGCACCGGCGCCAGGCGTCCGTCCGGTCCCGGGACCTCCAGCATCAGTCCCATGTCGAGATAGAGGAGGCGCGCCGCCGCCGCCGCGTCCTTCATCTCCTCGTCCGTCAGCACCCGGTCCCCGTCGTCGATCCCGTTCCGCCATTCGATCGCAGACAGGTCCCTCATCTGGATCCACACATCCACGAGCAGCCGGTCGCGGTGCGCCTGCACCTCGACCGACGTCGAGTGCCCTTTCACCGTCGGATCCGTCAGGTCGTGCGCGCACGCGAGGCCGGCCAGCAGAGCCCACGCGATTCCCGCTCGGAACATGAGCCGGATGATAGCACGGTCCGAAAACACTCCCGCGGGGGGAGGAAAACGGATATTCTCGGCGTCATGACGACCCTCATGGGCATCGGCCCGCTCGGCACCACTGAACTCCTCGTGATCCTCGGCATCTGCGTCCTGCTCTTCGGCGCCTCCCGCATCCCCCAGCTCGCCCGGTCGATGGGCAAGAGCCTCGGGGAATTCAAGAAGGGGATGAGCGAAGGCGGGCGGATGATGGACGAGACCCTGGAGCAGAAGGACGAGGCGGCCGGGGCCAAGACCGAAGACAAGGCCGGGACGAGCTAGTCCGCGGCGCGCGGAGGCCGGCGATGAGACCCCAGATTCGGCGAGCGGCGCGGCCCGGACGCCCGCGGGTCCGCTGATGGACATCGTGCTCCTGGGGCGGAAACTCGACGTCCGGGGATCGACGCTCTACGCCGTCAATCTCGGGATCCAGCTCCTGGCGCGCGGGCACTCCGTGCGGATGCTCTGCGGCGGCGGGCAGCTCCTGCCGGAGTTCGAGCGCGCGGGAATCCCGGTCGTCGTCTTCCCCGGCCTGGGAGACAGCTCCGACCTGTTCCTCACCCGGAAACTCGCGCGGAAAGTCCGGGAAAAGCCCGCCTCCCTCCTGCACGTCATCGCGCCGTCCGCAGCCGCCAACGGAGCCAGCCTCGCCCGCGCCGTGGGCCTCCCGTACCTCGTCAGCGTCCAGGCCCCCGTCGACGGAGCCCTCCCCACCAACGCCCGCTACCTTCGAGGCGTCATCGTCTCCAGCGAAACCGTGCGCGAAAGCCTGGTCAACCACACACGTCTCAAGAAGGACCTCATCCGCGTGATCCTGCCGGGGGCCGACGTGAAGCGCCTCAAGGAGAGCCCTCCTTTCCCCGGGGAGGGGGCGCCGGTGATCGCGATCCTGGGGCCGATGGAGCCGGGGCGCGGGCATGACACCTTCCTCGACGCGGCAAAGCTCGTCCTCGCGCAGAGGGCGGATGCGCAGTTCCTTGTCGTCGGCGAGGGCCCCGAGGAGGACGCGCTTCGGAAAAAGACGAAAGACCTCGGCATCCAGAAGAACGTGATCTTCAGCCCCGACCCCGAAAACACCTACGGCGTGCTGGCCGGGATCGACATCCTGCTGATGCCGTTCCAGCAGGACGGGCTCGGGAACGCGGTGATCGAGGCGATGGCATGCGGGAAGCCGGTCATCGCCAGCGGACTCGGCGGCGTGTACTACGTCATCCGGGAGGAGGAGACCGGCCTCCTGCGGCCGAAGAACGACGCCGCCGCCTTCGCGGACGCCGTGCTGGCGCTCATCCGGGACCGGGAAAAGGCGCGGAGGATCGGGCACGCGGCGCGGCTCCATGTCGAGCAGAACTTCAACGCGGAGCGCATGGCCGCCGAAACCCTCGACGCCTACCGGGAGGCGCTCGAAGCCCCCGCGGCCAATGCCTGATCCCGCCGGTTGCAGCATCATCGTCGTTTCCTGGAATACCAGCGCCCTGCTCGCGGCCTGCCTTGAGAGCGTCCTCCGCCACGCGGCGGGCGCCGAACTGATCGTCGTCGACAACGGAAGTGCGGACGGCTCGGCGGAGCGGGCGCGCGGGATCGGGGCGCGCGTGATCGCGAACCCGACCAACCGGGGATTCGCCCGGGCGGTCAACCAGGGGATCGACGCCTCAACCCGCCCGATGATCGTCCTGCTCAATCCCGACGCGACCATCGAGAACGGGACGCTCCCGGAACTCCTCCGCGTCTTCGAATCCGACCCCGCCGTCGGAATCGCAGGGTCGCAGCTGCTGGACCCGGACGGGTCCCGCCAGCACTCCTACGACACCTTTCCCTCGCTGGCGACGGAGTGCCTGAACAAGTGGCTGCTGCGGACGCTGCTGCCGTCGTCCTTCCCGGCGAAAACCCGGGTGCTGGACGCGGTGACGGACGTGGACTCCGTGATCGGTGCGTGCCTGGCGATCCCGCGCGCCGTCCTCGACCGCGTCGGCCCCCTGGACGAGCGGTTCTTCGTCTTCCTCGAGGAGACCGACTGGTGCCTCCGCGTCCGCCGCGCCGGATTCCGCGTCGTGCACGTCCCCGCGTCGCGCGTCGTCCACCTGCAGGGAAAGGCGAAGGCCCTCCACCCGGTCCTCGCCCGCATCGAATACCTGAAATCCCTCTTCCTCTACTTCCGGAAAAACCTCGGGACCCCCGCCTGGCTGGTCCTTCATGCCGCACGACTCTTGAAATCCGGCATGAACGCCCTATTCTGCTGCATCGCCATGATCCTGACCCTCGCCCTCATCCCCTCCCTCCGCCGCCGCACGGCCATCCACGCCGGCCTGTTCGGATGGCAGCTGCTCGGATGCCCGGACGGCATCGGCCTCCAGCCCGCCGATCTCCCCGCTCCCCGGCCGCTGCCGTCCTTCCCCGCAGGAGCGCCCCGATGAGCGACTGGATCTCCGTCGAGGCCGGCGGCGCCACCTGGTCCGTCCGCGCCGACGACCCCGAGGCCGCGCAGCCGCACTTCCTCCAGCGCATCGCCGACGGGGCCGGAGAGGTGCTGAAGGAAGTCCGGATCAAGCGGCTCCTCCGCGTCCGGTCGGCCGGAAACCGCCCGTATCTCGTCAAACACTACCGCGGGCGGTCGCTTCTCGACTCGATGAAGAGTTTCTGGCGAGGGGCGCCGGCGTTCGAGGAATTCGAACTGGTCGGGGAGGCGCTGAAGCGCGGGGTGCCGACGATCGCGCCGGCGCTGTGGGGGGAGAGGGGGCCCGACTCGTGGATCGCGTTCCCGGAGATGAAGGACCTGATTCCGGTCGACCAGTATCTCCGCGGGACGCGGAGCGACATTCCGTCCGCTGGGGAGCCGCGGAAGCGTGTGCTGCGCGGATACGGGCGATTCGCGCGGCGCGTGATGGACCTGGGGATGGACCAGGACGATTTCGACCCGAACAACGCGATGTTCCGCGTGAATCCGGACGGGGGCCTGACCTGGTTCATCGTGGATTTCGAGCGCGCCTCGCTCGGCCCGCCGCTGGAGCTGTCCCGCAGGATCTGGCTGCTGGCGAAGATGAACCGGTTCACGGGGGCGTCCGTTTCCGACCGGTTTCGGTTCCTGCGCGGCTATTGCGAGGCGGCCCCTCCGTATGAGCTCAAGGGGATGGCGGAGGCGGTGCTGGACGAGCACCGGAAGGTGCTGATCCGGGACCTGGCGCGGGGCTCGCGGAATTCGACCGAGGAGTCGCGGAACATCGGGCGCGGGGAGACGGGGTATTTCCGCAAGAAGGCGACCCCGCAGTCCGCGGAGGGGCTGTCCCCGGAGCAGGCGAAGGCGCTGGAGAAGGCCGCTCCGACCTGCTACGGCGAGCCCCTGGCGCGGGGACCTGCCGGCGAGCGCATCGTGCGCGTCCCCGACGGGGGCGAGAAGGCGATCTGGCAGGCCGCGAACGCGTGCCTGCGCGCCGGTCTGCCGGTCCTCCCGCCGCTGGCCTTCGGTCCGGGTTGGGTGGCCTACGCGCCCCTGGGGCGCGACCTGCCGGAGGCGCTGGGCGCGCATCGCGAGCGGCCGGAGTGGCGGAAGATCATCGCCGGGATCGGGCGGTCGCTCGGCGCATTCGAGCGGCTCGGAATGGACGTCCCCGGCCCGGTCCCGCAGGATCCGCTCACCGTGTTCTGGCATGGCGGGCGCGTCCTGTTCACCTGCCTCGGCCCGCTCCCCGAGGCCGCCGGGTCGCTGCGCTCCGGCGCCGAGGAGCGGCTGAACGCGCTGGTCGGCCCGCTGAAGCGCCGCTTCGGGTTCACCGACAGCGACAGTTCGGAGCTGATGACCGGGTTCCGCAGGACCGGGGGCGGGATCCCGCGCCGCCGCCCGTCCGGACACCACTGAGCCGGGCGCCCGCGGCCGGAACCCGGTCGGTTCCGGCCGGCGCCAAAGCGGGCAGCGGGGCTCGAACCCGCAACGGCCAGCTTGGAAGGCTGGCGCTCTGCCAATTGAGCTATGCCCGCACGTCCTGACATGGGCAGAGAGGGATTCGAACCCCCGAAGGCTGAGCCACCAGATTTACAGTCTGGCCCCTTTAGCCACTTGGGTATCTGCCCGTCGCGCCTCAAGCTGGGTGCGGGACTTGAACCCGCAACCTCCTGTTTACAAAACAGGAGCTCTGCCGATTGAGCTAACCCAGCGCGAAGGCGGCAGGATTCTATCGGTCGCCCGCCGCCGCGCAAGATGTTAACACGCGGCCATGCCCCGGGGTTCACGGTCGCCGGGTGCATGACCGTGGTTGCACCCCCCTGCGCGCCGATGTATAGGGTGACCGGCGAGCGACCCCACGAGGGGCCGTAGGGCCGGCGGGCCTCTAGAG
>JABWAY010000453.1 GCA_013360825.1 Candidatus Brocadiia bacterium
GCCGCCGACGGTCGCGCCGCCTCCCGCTTCGGCCCCGGAGGCCGTCCCGGCCCCCGCGCCCGCCCGACCCCTCAAGCTCACCGTCGTCATCCCCTGCTACAACGAACTCAAGTCCATCCGCAACATCCTCGACGCCGTCCACAAGGTCAACCTCCCCAAGGAGATCATCGTCGTCGACGACTGCTCGAAGGACGGCACCCGCGACCTCCTCCAGGGCGAGCTCCGCGGCCGGTTCGACCGCCTCGTCCTCCACGAGAAAAACCAGGGGAAAGGCGCCGCCCTCCGCACCGGGTTCCAGCACGCCACCGGCGACCTCGTCATCGTCCAGGACGCCGACCTGGAGTACGACCCGCAGGACTGGCACAAACTCTACGACCTCATCGCCGCGGGGAAGGCCGACGTCGTCTTCGGCTCCCGCTTCGCCTCCCGCGAAAACCGCCCCGTCCTCCGCTACTGGCACACCATGATCAACCGCGTCCTCACGCGCTTCTCCAACATGCTCTCCGACCTGAACCTTACCGACATGGAAACCTGCTACAAGATGTTCCGCCGGGAGATCATCCAGAAGATCCCCCTCCGGGAGAATCGCTTCGGCTTCGAGCCCGAGGTCACCGCCAAGGTCGCCCGCCTCCGCGTCCGGATCTACGAGGTGCCGGTCTCCTACTACCCGCGGTCGTGGGCGGAGGGGAAGAAGATCGGCCTGAAGGACGGGTTCCGGGCGCTCTGGTGCATCCTCAAGTACAACCTCTGGTCCCGCTGAGCCCGCCCGGCCAGGCGTTCGTTTTCTTCCCGGCGCGGGCCCCCCACCCGCTACAATCGCGGGACTCCACCTCCCGAGGGAACCTCATGCGCCTGCTCCGCACCGCCGCTCTGATCGCCCTGCTCGCCTCTCCGGCTCTCGCCCAGGCCCCCGCCGGCGGCAAAGTCGACCAGAAGGACGTCGACGTCGCCATCGACAAGGCGGCCAACTGGCTCGGCGGTAACGGAGGGTTCGGCGGGCCGGGAAGCGACCGCTTCGAGCTCGTCATGTACACGCTCTATCACTCCGCCACGTTTCCGCGCGACGACAAGCGCTTCCTCGAGGGGGTCAAGATCCTCCAGACGAAGAAGCTGGAGAAGACGTACAACGTCGCGCTGACGGCGATGTTCCTGGAGGCGTACGACAAGGTTGCGAACCAGAAGCGGATTGCGGAGTGTGCGCAGTTCCTGGTGGACAACCAGTGCGTGAACGGGCAGTGGGCGTACGGCGAGCCGATCGAGCTTCCGAGCGACGGCCAGGCGCCGGAGGTGGTGAGCGGCGGGGGCGGCGGGACGACGGCCGGGGGCGGGAACCGCGGGGGCGGGACGCAGACGATGAAGCGTGTTCCGATCAAGCGGAACCGGCGGGGTCCGGAGAAGGGGGACCATTCGAACACGCAGTATGCGATTCTCGGGCTGCGGTCGTGCGCGGCGGCCGAGGTGATCATTCCGAAGGAGACGTGGCTGGAGGCGATGGACATCCTGGAGGACGGGCAGGACAAGGAGGGGGCGTGGAGCTATGTCTGGCATCCGGCGGACACGGCGGACGCGAAAAAGGGCGGACCGAAGACGGTCACGGTGAAGAATCCCGGGTACGGGTCGATGACGGCGGGGTGTGCGGGGTCGCTGATCATCTGCAAGTACTACCTCCGGGCGCATTACGGGCAGAAGGTGGACTTCAAGAACGACAAATCGGTGAAGGACGCGGTCGAGTGGCTTGCGAAGAACTTCACGGTCGAGGAGAACGCGAACTACGAGAAGGTGAAGTCGACGGCGAGCGTTCCGACGGGGGACAAGTACACCTGGCACTATTACTACCTGTACGCGCTGGAGCGTGCGGGAATGCTCGGGGATTATGTGAATTTCGGCCGGTACGACTGGTACCAGATCGGGGCGCGGTGGCTGCTGGCGAACCAGGAGCCGGGCGGGGCGTGGCGCGGGAAGCACGGGAACGACGCGGTTTCGGACACCTGTTTCGCGATCCTGTTTCTGCGCCGGGCGACGAAGCCGGTGGTGCCGAACGTGACGAAGTCGGGCCGGTAGGCCGGAGAGTCCGGAAACATCGGGGCCGCCTCCGGGCGGCCTCTTTTTTTTCGGCCGCGCGGACATGAAGCCTCCCGCCACGGAGCGATCGATCCTGTTCCTGATCGGCGCGATCCAGTTCGTGAACATCCTGGAGTTCATGATCGTGATGCCGCTCGGGCCGGACTTTGCCCGGGACCTGGGCATGGCGGTCTCGGACGTCGGGTGGGTGGGGGGGGCGTACACGGCGGCGGCGGCGGTCTCGGGGGTTGCCTGCGGGTTCTTCCTCGACCGCTTCGACCGCCGGTCGGCGCTGGCCGTCGCGCTTCTCGGTCTGGTCCTGGGAACGGCGGCGGGCGGACTGGCGCAGGGGCCCGGGTCGCTGATGGCGGCGCG
>JABWAY010000454.1 GCA_013360825.1 Candidatus Brocadiia bacterium
CCCGGTCGCGCTCCGCCCACGACCGGCGCCACCGGAATCTCGCCCGGCATCGCGGACGGCGGCGGCGCCTCCTCCGTCGCCCCTCCGCGCCCCATGACCGCCGGCGCGTGCGACTCCTCCGTCGACTCGATCCCGACCTCCAGCCCCCCGTCCAGATGCTGGATCGTCACGTTCACCAGCTTCATCAGCTCGATCAGCCGGGATCCGTTGATCACCCCGCTCTTGAGCATGACCTGCCCGAGCGGCAGCCCGCTGTCGCGCTGCTGGCGCTGCATCTCAAGCAGCGTCTCGCGCGAGACGATCCCGCGCTCAACCGCGACGTTGCCGAGAATGATGTCCTTCAGTTCGGGCATGGAGCCTCCGAGGCCGGGCTGCCACTATCTTAGGTCGCGGACGCGTCCGGGAAAAGCACCCTCTGCCCTCCCCCCGGCTTCCTCAGGCCTTCGCCTTGGCTTTCTGGCCCCGAAGCGGCTTGACGATCTTGTTCGCACGGATGCAGCGCGTGCAGACCCAGAGGCGCTGCGCGATCCCGTCCACGAGCGCACGGACCCGCTGGAGGTTGGGGCGGAAAAACCTCCGCGTGATGCCGGTCGTTTTCTTTCCGACGCCGCCGTCCCGCTTGGCCTTTCCGCGCTGGACGATCTGGTTTCCGATCACGGGCTTGGCCCCGCAGACCCTGCAATGACTGGGCATGGCTTTCTCCTCGGCCTGGCGAATAAGTGACTTGAAGGGCCGTGCATGATAGCGGTGAGGGGGGCAAAGTCAACGGGGATGCGCCGGGGAGCGGGGCGGGGCTCCAGAGGGGGGAGTGGCGTTTCCGGGCGGCTGGTCCCATGCGATATCCCGCTCCGCCTGTCGCGAACCTCCCGGAGCCTTCTCCGATCAAGTCGGAGTCGAATGCAGTCCGGCCGCTTCGACGGCGTCCGGCGTTCCTGCTGCTTTCAGGGAGCAGCGCCCCCAGCCCGGCACGGCTCCCCGACGGGGGGCTGTGCCGGGTCGCAGAAACGGGCTCAGCCCCGCCACTCCCGACCGTTCCTCCCCCGCCCCCTTCCTGTTACGATCAGCCCCCTATGATCTGGAGCCTGCGCCTCGCCTTTGCCTTCCTGCTCGCCGTCATCGGCCGCGTCATGCTCCAGAAGTTCTGGGTCGAACGCTTCCCCGGCGAAGCCTCCCCCTGGTGGTGGGGGGCGCTCGCGGGGGCGCTGTTCGCGGGCGTCTTCATCACGCTCGAAAAATACTTCACCCGGCGCTTCCTCGGCCTCATCTCGGTCGTGATGTTCGGCGTGGTCTTCGGGTTCATCGCCTCGTACCTGTTCACCCAGTCGCTCTTTCTCCTGCCGCTGTTCTCGGAATCCGAGGCCTGGTTCCGGGACTGGGTGCAGTACTGTTCGCTCGCCATCTTCGTCTATCTCTCGGTGATCGGGATCCTGCAGTCGAAGGACGACTTCAAGTTCGTGATCCCGTTCGTGGAGCTGCAGCGCGAGTCGGCGGGGCCGAAGTCGGTCCTGCTCGACACGTCGGTGATCATCGACGGCCGGATCGCCGACCTCGTGGACCTGCGCCTGATCACCACCCGGATCATCCTTCCGCGGTTCGTGTTGAAGGAGCTTCAGGCGGTCTCCGATTCGCAGGACAAGCTGAAGCGGAATCGCGGGCGGCGCGGGTTGGACATCCTGAACCGGATGCAGCGGTCGAAGTCGACGGTGATCGAGTTTTACGAGGGGGACCCGCCGGGAATCGAGGGGGTCGACGCCAAGCTGGTGGCGGTCGCCAAGCACCTGGACGCGGCCGTGATGACCAACGACTTCAACCTCGCCAAGGTGGCGCAGCTGCAGGGGGTGCAGGTCGTGAACCTCAACGACATCGCGGTCGCGATGCGCCCCGTGATTCTGCCGGGGGAGCAGATGGAGGTGAAGATCCAGAAGCCGGGCGAGTCGCACGGGCAGGGGGTCGGATACCTGGACGACGGCACGATGGTGGTCGTCGAGGGCGGCTTCGGGAGGATCGGCGAGGTCGTCACGATCAACGTCACGAGCGCCATCCAGACCAGCGCGGGCCGGATGATATTCGGGACGCTGAAGGGCTGGACGGAGCCGCCGCGCGCGGCGCGCGGGCGCGGGACGTCGAAGCCGCCGAAGACGAAGACGGAGGCGCTGCGTCTCGCGCAGCAGGCGATCGAGGTGCTGAAGACGCCGACGGACGTGCTGAAGCGGCAGACGGACCTGGTGGGGTTCGAGGACGTGGACGAGGTGCTGCTGAAGGAGGCCGAGGCGAAGAAGAAGGCCGGGCCGCCCTCGGGCCGCCCCGGGGCGGATCTGACGCCGTCGCGCCAGTCCTCCCTCGGAGGCATCCGCCCCGGCGCAGAGGGCGGGTCGACCGGCTCCGGCCTGCGCCCCGCCGTCCAGCCCCCCCGCTCGGCAGGCTCCG
>JABWAY010000455.1 GCA_013360825.1 Candidatus Brocadiia bacterium
CCTCGCGGCCGGATGCCCGCCGGACGCGAACGGGACGTTCGAACCGCACGTGACGCTCGGCCGCCTGGGGACGCGAGGCCCGGGCGCCGGCGGCCCTCCGCCCGAGGCGCTCGAGAAGTTGTTGACAACGGGTACCTTACAGGGTACTTACACCCCCGAGTTGCTGTCGGACCTGGTTCTTATGGTCTCGGAAGCGACTTCGCTCTCTGACAAAAGCTCTGGCAACGACACTCCGAGCGACGCTCCGAGCGGCACTCCGAGCGACGCTCGCAACGAACGCGGTGCAGGTGACCGACGTTCGGCCACGTCCGCTCCCGGGTGGCCGCCGCCTCCCGCGGAGGGGGGACCCCCGCGGCGCGGTCCCGGGACGGGGTCGGGGGGCCCGGCACAGGAAGCTGTCCCGTCGTGGCACGGCCGCCGGCGTCGGAGGGGAGTTGAACGCCGGCCCCGCAGGCCGGGCATGGCCGGACGGTCCCGAGGTGCTTCTCGGACACCGCCAGAGTTTTCCCGCAGGCCGGACAATCGAGAATCATCGGTCTCTCCCGGCGGGAGTCTACACGCCCCATCCCCTGCCCGCCAGCCGCCGGAGGTCGTCAATCCCGGCCGCGCAACGCCTCCTCGAAGGCCGGCGTCCCGCGCAGGTCCCTGAATTCGTCGAGCCCGCGGATTTCCGCCGCGGGGATGCCGTACTTCAACATCAGGGCGACATCGGCCAGCGCGGCGTCCTCGTCGAGCGCCCGCGCCGGGTCCCCCTCCGGCCGCGCGGCCCGCTGCAGCAGGGCGGCGGCCCCCCGGTAGTACGGGACAAGCCAGTGCCGCGGCAGGATCGCAGCCGCCCTCTCGAATTGCACCCGCGCCGCCTCGAAATCCCCGCTGCGCGCGAACTCCCTCCCCCGCATGGTGAAGACGTACGCGGAGCGATGGACCTCGAACCAGCGCGTCCGGTACGCGTCCCGCTCCTCCGCCGGAAAGACCTCGAACCGGTTCACCTCCGCCGGAGTGAGTTCCCGGGGCGCCAGGCTGCGCGCGGCCTCCAGCGGGTCCAGCGGGACGAGCGACACGCCGCGATCGGACTCATGAAGCGCCATCGTCCGTCCGTCCGTGGAGAAGATCCACCAGCGGAGGCCGCCGGGCGGCTCGAGCGTCGCGAATTCGGTCATTGTGTCGGCCAGGATCAGGCGCAGCACGCCGCCGCCCGCCGCGCTGACGAACCGGCCGTCCGGGCTCACCACCGGCTTGATTTCCTGGATCACCGGCCAGCGGAAGTACCCGACCGGCCTGGACTCGTCCACCGACCATTTCCGCATCGACGCATCGGCCGCGGTGGAGAAGAAATGCCGGCTGTCGGGATGCCAGGCGCACGCCAGCGTGTGCCCCGTGTGCCCCTTCAGCGTCCGCACCGGGCTGTCCCGCAGAAGGTCGTAGAGCGCGATTTCCTGCCCGGCGCCGGTCGGCCACGCCATCCAGCGCCCGTCCGGGCTGATCGGATCGGCCCCCAGTCCCCCGTTCAGGCCGGCCTTGTGCATCCGCTCCCCGGTGGAGCCGTCGAAGATCGTGACCGTGCGGTCGGCGAACCAGGCCCAGACCGGTCCGGCGCCGCAGAACCCCGCCGCGGCGAGGGGGGACTCGTCGCCGCGAAGGGTCAGCAGGAGGGCGCCGGTCGCGGTGTCGTACAGCTCGACCTTGCTGCTGTCGGCCCGGCCGACGAGCAGGCGCTGTCCCGCGGCGTCCAGCGCGCAGGCACGCAGGTCCGTCGTGGAGACCTCGCACGTCCGGAGAAGGCGGCGTCGGGTGGTCTCCACGATGTCGATGCCGCCCCCGGGCCGGACCTTCGCGGCGGTGAGCAGGTCTCCCGACAGCGCGTTCCATCCCCCCGCCGAGAGGAACTCCGACTTCTCGAACCCTGCCGCGGGTCGCGTCGCCCAGACAATCGCCCACCGGTCGCTTCCCCCCGTCGCGAACAGCGTTCCGTCGCGGCTGAAGGAGGTTCCGGTGATCCCGTACTCATGCCCGCGCAGGCGGCAGACTTCCTCGCCGCTCCCGGGGAGGCGGAGGAGGGCCGTGAAGTCGGCGGGAGTGTAGGCGAGCGACCAGTCGGGGAGCATCTGGGACGGGCTGAATCCGGGGCAGACCGCGAGGAGTCCGGTGCGTTCGGCGCCGTCGGCCGAGTAGACGACCCCCTTTCCGTGCGCCAGGGCCAGCCCGAGCGCGCCGCCGTCCGCCCGCCAGGCTATCGGGATTGGTCTGGATCTCACCGCCACTCTCGCCCGCCGAACCGCCGAAATGCACCTGGCGTTCGCCGCCGGCAACGGAGACGAAGCGTTTCGGCCAGAGCCGTTTTCGAACGAAGATCTCCTGCGGCTGGTCGACACATTCTCGAGTCACGCCAGCCAGAGCTTCGACACGCTGAAGAACAGCC